>JBQGEI010000294.1:0-2666 GCA_052039535.1 Pseudoxanthomonas sp. | reverse complement strand
CTGGTCGCTTCGGCTCCCCCCGGCCCCACTCGGCGGAGGCGCGGAAGGCGGTCGTCCGCGGCTGCTGCGTGGCGGACCGGCAGTCGCCACCTGCCGTCACTGGAGACTCCGGTGCGCACCGTCCGGCGGCCGCCGGGAGGCCCCTGGCCTTGGCCCCGGGTCGCGACGTGCCGGCCCGCTGTCGGGCCGGTCCACCGCCCCGGGCAGCCCACGTCTGCCCTGACCCGACGGCTCCAGCGCATCGGATAGTCCGCTGGCGGTGCCGTCCTGGGCCGCCGGTGCCGCCAGGAAGCGGACCCGACGGGTCCACCCCACCCCGGCTGCTCAGGCGGCCTGGTGCGTGGCCGGCATGCGCCGACGGGTGCGGACCGCGTCGGCCAGGCGCTCGAGCAGTGCCACCGAGGCTTCCCAGCCCAGACAGCCGTCGGTGATGCTCTGGCCGTAGGTGAGGGGACGGCCCGCCACCGGGTCCTGGCGCCCGCCGACCAGATGGCTTTCAACCATCACCCCGATGATCCGGCGCTCGCCCTGCTCCAGCTGCGCGGCCACGTCGGCGGCCACCGCCGGCTGGTTGTCGGGATTCTTGCCGCTGTTGGCGTGGCTGGCGTCGATCATGATCCGCGGCGCCAGCCCGGCGCGCTCCAGCACCTCGCGGGCCGCCTGCACGCTGGTGGCATCGAAGTTCGGCCGGGTGCCGCCGCGCAGGATGACGTGGCAGTCCGGGTTGCCGGCGGTGGCGGCGATCGCCGAGTGGCCGTCCTTGGTCACGGCCAGGAAATGATGCGGGTGGGAGGCGGCCATCACCGCGTCGGCGGCGATGCGCACGTTGCCGTCGGTGCCGTTCTTGAAGCCCACCGGGCAGGACAGCCCGGAGGCCATCTCGCGGTGGATCTGGCTCTCGGTGGTGCGCGCGCCGATCGCGCCCCAGGCCACCAGGTCGGCGATGTACTGCGGCGAGATCGTGTCCAGGTACTCGCAGCCGGCCGGCAGGCCCAGCAGGTTGATGTCGCGCAGCAGCGAGCGCGCCACGTGCAGGCCGTGGTTGATGTCGAAGCTGCCGTCCAGCCCCGGGTCGTTGATCAACCCCTTCCAGCCGACCGTGGTGCGTGGTTTCTCGAAGTACACGCGCATGACGATTTCCAGCGCGTCGCCGAGGGAGTCGCGCAGCGGGCGCAGGCGCCGCGCGTATTCCATCGCCGCGGCGGGGTCATGGATCGAGCACGGCCCGATCACCACGGCCAGGCGGTCGTCCCGGCCATGCAGGATGCCGTGCAGCGCGCGCCGCGCGTCGGCGACGGTCTGCGACGCTTCCTCGCTGCACGGGATGCGGCCGATCAGCTCGGCGGGCGGGACGAGCGCGTCGATGCGGCGGATGCGCAGGTCGTCGGTATGGGGGGCCATGGGTACTGCTCCTCGGGATCTGTCGGGTGTCCCGCCGGGACGCAGGCGACAAAAAAGCCGCCAGGTTCGCTGGCGGCTTTCAGAGTGTACTGCGGTCTTTCTCAGAACGCGCGTGCCCCTTCCTCCGCCTGTGGCTTCGGAAACCAGCAATAAAAGTAGAAGGGCGCGCGCGTATTCACGGGGCCATTGATAACAGCCGGTTCCGGGCTGCGCAACCGTTTCAGCGGCAAGTGGGCCGTCCTGCGATGCGCCGGCTGCGTACGGGTGCACGCCAGACAGCGCGGACAGACGCGCGGCGCACAAAAGGAAACCCCGCCTTGCGGCGGGGTTTCCCATGACGCGGTACGACAGGTGGGGGCGGATCAGAAATCCATGCCGCCCATGCCACCCATGCCGCCGCCGCCCGGCATCGCCGGCTCTTCCTTCTTCGGCAGCTCGGCCACCATCGCTTCGGTGGTGATCATCAGGCCGGCGATGGAGGAGGCGTTCTGCAGCGCGGTGCGGGTCACCTTGGTCGGGTCCAGGATGCCGAACTCGACCATGTCGCCGTACTGGCCGTTGGCGGCGTTGTAACCGAAGTTACCGGTGCCGGCCTTGACCTGGTTCACCACCACCGAGGGCTCCTCGCCGGCGTTGGCGACGATCTCGCGCAGCGGCGCTTCCATCGCGCGCAGGGCGATCTGGATGCCGTGGTTCTGGTCCTCGTTGGCACCCTTGAGGTCCTCAATGGCAGCCTTGGCACGGATCAGGGCGACGCCGCCGCCCGGGACCACGCCTTCCTCCACCGCAGCGCGGGTCGCGTGCAGGGCGTCTTCGACGCGGGCCTTCTTCTCCTTCATCTCGATCTCGGTCGAGGCACCGACCTTGATCACGGCAACGCCACCGGCCAGCTTGGCCACGCGCTCCTGCAGCTTCTCGCGGTCGTAGTCCGAGGAGGTCTCCTCGATCTGCGCCTTGATCTGCTTGATGCGCGACTCGATGGCGGCGGTGTCGCCGGCGCCGTCGATGATGGTGGTGTTCTCCTTGGAGACCTGCACCTTCTTGGCGCGGCCCAGGTCCTTGATGGTGGCCTTCTCCAGCTGCAGGCCGACTTCCTCGGAGATCACGGTGCCGCCGGTCAGGGTGGCCATGTCTTCCAGCATCGCCTTGCGACGGTCGCCGAAGCCCGGGGCCTTCACGGCCACGACCTTGACGATGCCGCGGATGGTGTTGACCACCAGGGTCGCCAGGGCCTCGCCCTCGACTTCCTCGGCCACGATCAGCAG
>JBQGEI010000293.1:0-3464 GCA_052039535.1 Pseudoxanthomonas sp. | reverse complement strand
CTGGTGGTCATCGTGCTGGCCGGCTCGCTGTGGGTGATGCACCACATGAACACCAACATGATGCCGCACATGACCCCGCACGACGCCCGTATCAGCCCCTGACGTGGCATTGCCGGCGCGTGCGCCACGCTGGTGGTCCGGGCCCACTGGAACCTCGCCATGACCACCCCGCATGACGCCGGCACGATCCGCCAGCCCCACGGGGCCGTGGCCACCGCCGTGCTCGCGGTGGCCTTCCTGGTCGGCTTCACGTTGTTCGGCCTGCTCGGCGTCTGGCAGGTGCAGCGCATGGGCTGGAAACACGACCTGATCGAGCGCGTGGACGCACGCGTCCACGCCGATCCGGTCCCGACTCCCGATCGGACCAGCTGGCAGGGCTCCGCTCCGCGCGACCACGAATACCGGCGCGTCGTCGCGCACGGCCGATGGGTCGCCGGCGCCGATGCGCGGGTGCAGGCCCTGACCGAGGCCGGCGCCGGCCACTGGCTGATGCGCCCCTTGCGTCTCGATGACGGCAGCGTGGTCCTGGTCAACCTGGGCTATGTGCCCGAGGCGTGGCAGCCGGCAGGCCCTCCGACCGGGGAGCCGGTCCAGGTCACCGGGCTGCTGAGGCTGACCGAGCCGGCGGGCGGGTTCCTGCGCCGCAACGATCCCGCCCGGGACCGCTGGTACTCCCGCGACGTGGACGCCATCGCGGCCCGCCACGGCCTGGAGGCCGCACTGCCCTATTTCATCGACGCGGACGCAGCGTCCGCCGCCGACGCGGGCTCTCCCTGGCCGCGGGGCGGCCTGACGGTGGTACGGTTCCGGGACCACCATCTGCAGTACGCGCTGACCTGGTTCGCGCTGGCCCTGCTGGTGGCCTTCGGCGCCTGGCGCTTTGCGCTCGAGGAAGGCCGGATCCGCCGGCACTGGCGCCAGCGCAGCAAGGAGCTTTCGCATGGATCCACCCGTTCCACCGACGGCCGCTGGCGCTGACCCGGCTGCCCTGCAGTCGGCCAGCAGTGACACCGCCCGCGGCGCGGGCATGCGCAACATGCAGCAGCTCATCGAGCTGCGCTGGTACGCGATCGTCGGGCAGATGGCGACCATCGGCTTCGTCCATTTCGCTCTGGGCATCCAGCTGCCGCTGGTCACCATGCTGGGCATTGCCGGCTGCCTGGCGGCCTTCAACCTGGCCTGCCTGGTGTTCTGGCGGCCCCGCCAGGAGGTCGGAGACCTGGCGCTGCTCGCGGCCTTGCTGGTGGACGTCGCCGCCCTGAGCGCACAGCTCTACCTCAGTGGCGGCATTACCAATCCGTTCGTGTTCCTGTACCTGCTGCAGGTGGCCCTGGGCGCGGTCCTGCTGCCGGCATGGGCCGGCTGGGTCGTGGTGGGGGCCTCCTGCGCAGGGGTCCTGGGCCTGGTGATCTTCCCCGGTCCGGTGACCATCCAGGCCTATCCTGCGCGCGGGGTCGCCGACCCGTACGTGCAGGGGCTGCTGGCCTGTTTCCTGCTGACGGCAACCCTGGCAGCGCTGTTCATCGGCCGCATCGCGCGCATCCTGCGTGACCGCGACACGCGGCTGGCGGACCTGCACCGGCAGGCGGTGGAGGAAGAACATATCGTCCGCATGGGCTTGCTGGCCTCCGGGGCCGCCCACGAGCTGGGGACGCCGCTTGCCACGCTTTCAGTACTGCTCGGCGACTGGCGACGCATGGCACCATTCACCGAGCACCCCGAGCTGCAGCAGGACCTTGACGAGATGCAGGCCCAGCTGGGCCGCTGCAAGTCGATCGTGACCGGCATCCTGCTGTCGGCCGGCGATGCGCGCGGCGAAGCGCCCGCCCAGACCACGCTCGCGATCTTCCTGGACAGCCTGGTCAGTGAATGGAGCGCGACCCGCCCGGTGCGCACGCTGGACTATCGCCGGCACCTGGATGCCGACGTGGCGATCATTTCCGACTCCGGGCTCAAGCAGATGATCGGCAACATCCTGGACAACGCGCTGGAGGCATCCCCCGACTGGGTGGGCATGGAGGTGCGTCGCGGCGGGCAGGATGGCCAGCTGCTGGTCCTGGAGGTCAGCGACAACGGCCAGGGATTCAGCGCCGGCACGCTGGCCAACTTCGGCAAGCCCTACAATTCCAGCAAGGGACGCCCCGGCGGCGGCCTGGGCCTGTTCCTGTCGCTCAACGTTGCCCGCAGCCTCGGCGGCCACCTGAGCGCCGCCAACCGCTCCCCCACGGGCGCCTGCGTGGTCCTGGAACTCCCCCTCTCGGCTCTCGCCCCGCCAACGCCCGAGCCACCTGACCCGGATGCCGATGACGATGAATGAGATCGCAGCGCAGCCGCGCAGGCTGCTGGTCGTCGAAGACGACGAGGCTTTCGCCCGCACCCTGGTGCGCTCCTTCGAAAGGCGCGGCTACCAGGTCAGACATGTCTCCGGGCAGGCCGACCTCGATTCCACGCTGGAGAACTTCGCGCCGGGCTATGCGGTCGTCGACCTCAAGCTGGCCGGCGGGAGCTCTGGCCTGGCCTGCGTCCAGGCACTGCACGAACGCGATCCGGACATGCTGATCGTGGTGCTGACAGGCTATGCGAGCATCGCCACCGCGGTGGAGGCCATCAAGCTGGGCGCATGCCACTACCTGGCCAAACCCTCGAACACCGATGACATCGAAGCGGCCTTCGGCCGGGCCGAAGGCAACGCCGAAGTGGGGCTGGGCGAGCGTCCCACCTCGATCAAGACACTGGAGTGGGAGCGCATCCACGAAGTGCTGGCCGAGACCGGCTTCAACGTATCCGAGACCGCCCGGCGGCTCGGGATGCATCGCCGCACCCTGGCCCGCAAGCTCGGCAAGCAGCAGGTGAAATAGGTAGCCGTCGCGGCTTCACGCGCTTGTGCCTGCGTGCCCCGCTCCGACCGCCGACCGGTCGGCCTCGAGCGCGCGATGCCTTAGCCATTCCCATGGCCAGCAGGTCGCGCGTACCGACATCCCTGCGCGCGCCCGGAATGCCCACCGCGTCCACACCCTCCATGCGCAGGGATGGGGCCCCGCGTGAGGTAGGCAGCGCAAGACACGCCGCGTTCGCCAGGCTGATCGTTGCCTGCCCGGACTTTGTTGCATGCCGGGGCTATGCGGCGCGGATGACGCGCGCGCGTTGACGGACGCCTGTTCGCCCCGCAACGCGTGCGCAGGCCTTCGGCTCGCTGCTCTGTCGGGCGCGGGCACGCCTGGTTCGTACGCGGCGGCCGGCCCCTGCAGGTACGGTGGCTTGGGGCGATGATGCGCTCGATGCACGCCGGGGCATGCCTGTGGCGCGTGGGGCGCTGCGGTGTTTTTCGGACGCGCACAAAGAAGAAGCCCCCAGCGTGTGCTGGGGGCTTCCGGGATAAAACCCTGGCGATGACCTACTCTCGCATGGGAAACCCACACTACCATCGGCGCTGTTGCGTTTCACTTCCGAGTTCGGGATGGGAT
>JBQGEI010000292.1:0-12272 GCA_052039535.1 Pseudoxanthomonas sp. | reverse complement strand
CAGCGGCTGCGCCGGATCGACCGCGTAGCCGGACAGGTCGGTGGTGCCGGCCTGCGCCAGCACCTCGTCGTCGATCAGGAACCGCCCGCTGAAGCCGGCCGCCGGGCGCACCAGCACCGCGTGCGCGGCGTCGGCCATGATCTCCGGACGCCGGCCGTTGGCGGTGCTCACGCCCGGGATCATGTTCAGCGCGTCGGTGGCGATCAGGGTACGCGGCCACAGCGCGTTGACCGCCACGCCCTGCGGGCCGAACTCCGCGGCCAGGCCCAGGGTGACGAAACTCATGCCCATCTTGGCCAGGGTGTAGCCGGTGTGCGGGCCCCACCACTTCGGGTCCAGTGAGGGCGGCGGCGCCAGACTGAGGATGTGTGGATTGGCCGACTGCAGCAGGTGCGGCAGGCAGGCCTGGGCGCACAGGAAGCTGCCGCGGGCATTGACCTGCTGCATCAGGTCGAAGCGCCTCATCGGGGTTTCCAGCGCGCCGCGCAGCCAGATCGCACTGGCGTTGTTGACCAGGATGTCGATGCCGCCAAAGGTGTCCACGGTGGCCGCCACCGCCGCGCGCACCTGGTCCTCCTCGCGGATGTCGCACTTCAGCGCCAGCGCCTGGCCGCCGGCCGCCCGCACCGCTTCGGCGGCACTGTGGATGGTGCCGGGGAGCTTCGGGTTGGGCACCGCGGACTTGGCGGCGATGGCCACGTTGGCGCCGTCCCGCGCCGCGCGCAGGGCGATGGCCAGGCCGATGCCACGCGAGGCACCGGTGATGAACAGGGTCTTGCCGGACAGGTCGGCCATGGGAAGCTCCGCGGAAAAGCCAGGCCGCATTGTCGCCGCTGGAGGCCCTTCGGCGGGCAGGGCCGCTGCCCCGGTAGGGGTTTCCTCTACAGCCGGCGTTGGGTACCGGCTCCTATAATCCGCCGATGAATTCTTCCTGGATGGAAGCCATGCTGGCGTGGATCGGGGAACACCCGCTCCTGGCCGGTGGGGTGATATTCGCGATCGCGTTCTGCGATGCGCTCATCGTCGTCGGCGCGGTGGTCCCTGCCCTGCCCCTGCTGTTCGCGGTGGGCGTGCTCATCGGCATGGGCGAGATCTCCGGCCCCTATGCGGTGGCCAGCGCCGCCCTCGGCGCGCTGGCCGGCGATGCGGTCAGCTACTGGGTCGGCCTGCGCTGGGGCGACCGCCTGCGCGGGGTGTGGCCGTTCAGCCGCTATCCGCAGCTGCTGGCGCGGGGAGAGGGCATGTTCCGCCGCAACGCCTTCAGTGCCCTGCTGGTGGCCCGCTACGTGGGGGCGATCCGACCCTTCGTGCCGGCCATCGCCGGGATGTCGCACATGCCGTTGCGCCGCTACCTCGCCGCCAGCGGCGTGGCCTGCGCCTCCTGGGGTGTGCTGTTCCTGCTGCCGGGCTGGATGCTGGGGCAGGCCTATGACGCGGTGGCGGCGGTCGCCGGGCACCTGGTGGTGGTGCTGGGCCTGATGCTGGCGGTACTCGGCCTGGCCTGGGCGGTGGTCCTGTACACCTACCGCTGGTTCGCCGAGCACGCCGACGCGTTGCTGTCGCGCGTGCTGGACTGGTCGCACCGGCACCCGGTGCTGGGCCGCTACTCGGCAGCGGTGTTCGACCCGCAGCGGCGCGAGTCGGTACCGCTGGCGCTGCTGGCGGTGCTGCTGCTGGCCATCGGCTGGGCCTGGTTCGCGCTGCTGCTGGCGGTGGTGGGCCATGGCGAGCCGCTGGCGGTGGACCTGGCGGTGCACGGGCTGATGCTGGCCCTGCGCAACCCGCTGGCCGACTATCCGCTGGCGGCGCTGGCCTCGCTCGGCGACTGGCCGGTGCTGGCCCCGGCCTGCGCGGCGGTGCTTGCCTACTTCATCTGGCGGCAGCGCTGGATGGCGGCCGGACACTGGCTGGCGGCGCTGGCCTTCGGCCTGGCCCTGACCTGGCTGCTGGGCACGACGATGGACGTGGTGCGCCCGCCGGCGGCCAGCAGCGGCTTCGGCTTCCCGTCCATCGCAGTGACCATGTCGACGATCGCCTTTGGCTTCTTCGCGGTGCTGATCGCGCGCGAACTGCCCGGCCGCGCCCGGGTGTGGCCGTACATGGTCTCGGGCCTGGTGGTGGCGGTGATCGGCTTCGCCCGCCTGTACCTGGGCGCGCACTGGCTCAGCGACGTGGTCGGCGGGATGCTGCTGGGCATCGTCTGGCTGCTGGTGCTGGGCATCGCCTACCGCCGCCGCTTCAACCGCTCGTTCTGGGTCAAGCCGGTGGCGGCGGTGTTCTACGGCAGCTTCGTGGTGGCGGCGCTGTGGTACACGCCGCGCAACCTGGAGGCCAAGCTGGCCAAGTTCGAGCCGGCCACGCCCGAACCGGTGGCGCAGCCGCTGCAGGCCTGGTGGGATCGCGACTGGGCGCTGCAGGCGGCACGCCGAAACGAGTTCGATGACACCCAGCGCTGGCCGTTGGACGTGCAGGTGGCCGGGCCGCTGGCCCCGTTGCGGGAGCGCCTGGAGGCACGGGGCTGGGTGGTGCAGCCGCAGGCACGCTGGGAGCAGGCGCTGAACATGTTCGACACCGACGCCTGGCCGTCGCAGGTGCCGGTGCTGCCGGCCACCCTGGACGCGCATACCGAAACCCTGCTGATGGTGCGCCAGTCGGCCGAGCCTGACCGGCGGATCGCGCTGCGGCTGTGGCCGGCGGCGGTAAGCCTGGAGCCGGGCGCCGAGCCGCTGTGGATCGGCACCGCCCAGACGCTGCATTTCAGCCCCGCCATGGGCCTGGTCGCCACCTGGCGGCCACGCCCGGAGGCGGATCCGGCGCTGGAGCAGGTCAGCGCTGCGGTGGCCGACCTTCCCCACAGGATCGATCCGCATCCCGGCTCGGGCCTGCCCACGCTGCGGGTCCGGACCGGCGGGGGCGACCGGTCCGGCCAACCGGATGGCGACCTGCAGGCCACTCCATCGCCAGCGGCTGCCGCGCCTGGAACGGCGGCCGATACGGCGGAGCCGGCGGCGACAGACTGAGCGGAGCATCGGCAGGAGGCCATCGCAGCGCCCCGCGCCGGGAAGGCTGTCGCGTACGGCCCGTGGCGTTGCGACCGTGGACGTCCGCCGGTCGGGCCCGTCCGCGCCTACCCGGGTATCCGGCCCGCCACCGGTGCAGACCTCCGGTCCACCGGCAACGCTGGCACGTTCCGTGTGCCCGGCCCGGATACCCGGGAATACCTGCAGGACCGATCCTGGCGGGCGACGGTGACAACCGGATGACGCACCACCGCGGGGACCCGACGGCGTGGCCGCCGGGCCTGGCACCCGCTCAGCCGGCCGGCTGCTCCGGTGCTGCCGCGGGCGGCGGGGCCGCAGCCGCGTCCTCGGCACCGGTGGACTCTCCTGCCGGCGGTGGCGCCGTCGGCTGGGAGGCGGGCGCGCCGACGCGCGACACGCGCCACACGATGTTGGCCAGGTCGTCGGCGATGATCACCGCCCCGCGGGGATCGACGGTCACGCCCACCGGGCGGCCGCGGGTGGTGCCGTCGTCATCGCGGAAGCCGGTGGCGAAATCGACCGGGTCACCGTCGGGACGGCCGTTGCGGAACGGTACGAACACCACCTTGTACCCGACCGGCTCGGACCGGTTCCAGCTGCCGTGCATGCCCACAAACGCGCCCTCGGCGAACTGCGCGCCCATCACCGGACTTGAGAAATCAACGCCCAGCGCGGCCACGTGCGCGCCGAGGCTGTAGTCGGGCGTGATCGAGGCGGCGACCTTCTCCGGGTTGGCCGGGCGCACGCGGGTGTCCACGTTCTGGCCCCAGTAGGCCCACGGCCAGCCGTAGAACCCGCCCTCGCGCACGGAGGTCAGGTAATCGGGCACCAGGTCCGGTCCGATCTCGTCGCGCTCGTTCACCACCGCCCACAGCTGGCCACTGCCGGGCTGGATCGCCAGCGCCGTGGGATTGCGCAGGCCGGTGGCGTAGGGCCGGTGCATGCCGGTCCGGGCGTCGATCTCCCAGACCATGGCGCGGTCCTGCTCGGCCATCATCCCGCGCTCGGTGATGTTGCTGTTGGAGCCGATGCCCACGTAGAGGAAGCGCCCATCGGCGCTGGCGGTCATCGCCTTGGTCCAGTGATGGTTGATCTCCGAGGGCAGTTCGGCGAGCACCTGCGGCTTGCCGGCGCGGGCCTGGGTCATGCCCGGCTGGTAGTCAAAGCGCACCACCGCGTCCTGGTTGGCCACGTACAGGGTGTTGCCCACCAGGGCCAGGCCGTAGGGCGCGTTGAGGTTCTCGGCGAACACCGTCTGCAGTTCGTACTCGCCGTCGCCGTCGGCGTCGCGCAGCAGGGTCAGGCGGTTGCCGCTGGGCACCTGGGTGGTTCCGGCGGCCTTGATCGGCCCGGCGATGACGTCCTTGGGCTTGAGCGCCGGGGCGCCGCCCCCGCGGCCCTCGGCCACCAGGATGTCGCCGTTGGGCAGCACCAGGGTCTGGCGCGGGATCAGCAGGTCGCGGGCGATGGCCCGCACCTCGAAACCTTCCGGCACCACCGGCACGCGGTCGCCCCACTCGGAGGGGTCGGCGATCTTCATCTCCGGAAGCAGGCCCCGCGCCGGTTCGGGCAACGCCGGGCTGCTGCCGTACTGGACCGGGCCCGGCGACGGGTTGCAGGCGCCCAGCACCAGGGCGGTGCTGGCGGCCGCCAGCAGGGTCAGGCGGTTCATGGCAGGTCTCCCACGCGGGCCGTGGCGGCCGCGAACCAGGTCGCCACGACGGCGAGCACGACGACGATCACCGACAGCACCAGGCCCGCGGGCATGCTCGCCCACGCGTCCCGTGCATGCGTCAGGGCGTTGAGGAAGCCGAGGATCCAGGTCGCCAGCCACAGCGCGAAATGCAGCAGCGTCGCCCGCGTGCGGTGCCTGGGCAGCAGGCCGATGACCGCGCACACCAGCGCCGCACCCGCCACCACCAGGCCCCCGGCGATCAGCCACGAGGCGAAGTTGCTCCACTGGATCTGGTAGGTGCGGAAGTAGGCGATGTCGCTCAGCAGCGCGCCCAGGAACAGGGTCGTGGCGCCGCCGAGAAGCAATGCGTGGACGGGATGGAAGGCGGGTGCATACCGGCGGTGCACGGTTGCGACCATGGTCGGTCCTCCTGGAAATGGCGCGGGCGCCGGAAAGGCGGTGCGGCGGAAAAAACGCCGGACCATGGTGCTGCGGCGGGCCTGACGGTGGCGTGTAAGGCGCAGGAGCGCCGGCCCGCGGACGTGGATGGGGCCGGCGAGGCCACGGCGGGAGACGCCCCGGCTTGGATGTCCGGCCTATTCGTCCATCCACAGCAGCAGCTGCTGCAGACGGCGATGCGGGTCGTCCTCCTGCAGCAGTGCCAGCCGCTGCTCATCGGTGATCGGCAGGATCTCGGCCAGGCGCCACCCGACCCAGGCCGCATCCTCCAGCAGCCTCAGGTTGGCGCCCTCATGCAGGCCGCCGACCTTCTGCAGCAGCTCCCCGAGCAGGGTGCCCAGCACCGCGTGTTCCGGGCGCAGGCGTGGTCCCTGGCCGGCCTCGTCGTGGCCCTGGCACCAGTGGACATGCCCCACCAGCAGGCCGTTGTCGCGGGCGGTGGTGCGGCCGATGCGGAACCGCCGGCCGCCCCGCACCTCCAGGGTCAGCACGCCACCGGCATCACGGTCGAAGTCCTCCACCAGCGCCTCGACGCCGAACGCGGCCGGGGTCGCGGGCGCGCCGCTCTCCTCGCCTTCCAGGATCAGGCACACGCCGAAGCTGCGCCCGCTGCGCCCGCATTCGGCCACCAGGTCCAGGTAGCGGCGTTCAAACACGCGCAGGCCCAGCGGCGCGCCGGGCAACAGCACGGCGTGCAGGGGAAACAGGGGCAGGATCTCGGTAACGGACACGGCGCTGGTGGTGGCGGCTCACGCGCAGGGTAACGCCGCCCGTTCAAGGCGGCGTCATGGCGGCAACCTCAGCCGCGCTGTTCCAGGATCGCCACGAAACGGCGTGGCGCCGCGTCGAAGCCGCCGTTGGACATGAACACCACATGGTCGCCGGCGTGCACCAGGCCCTGCAGCGTGGCCAGCAGGCCATCGGTATCGGGTACCGCCAGTGCCTGCCCGCGTACGGCCTCCATCACCCGGGCCGCATCCCACGCCAGCTCCGGGCGGTGCAGGAACACCACCACGTCGGCCAGGTCCAGCGACGGTGCCAGCGCCTCGGCATGCGCGCCCAGGCGCATGGAATTGCTGCGCGGCTCCATCGCCACCACGACGCGCGCGTCGCCGACCTTCGCACGCAGGCCTTCGAGCGTGGTGCGGATGGCGGTCGGATGGTGGGCGAAGTCGTCGTACACGGTGATGCCCGCCGGCGTGCCCAGCCGCTCCAGCCGGCGCTTGACGCTGCGGAACCCCGCCAGCGCCGGCGCCACCCGCGCCGGATCCACGCCCACCGCATGCGCGGCGGCCAGCGCCGCCAGGGCGTTCATCACGTTGTGCCGGCCCAGCAGCGGCCAGCGCACCTGCGCCACCTCGGCCCCGCCCCTGAGCACGGCGAAGGCGCTGCCGTCGGCGACGAGCAGGCGCGCGCTCCAGTCGAACCCGGCGCCGCCGCCGGCACGCGGCGTCGCCACCGGCTCGCCGTCCAGGCCGAAGGTCTCCACCGCAGTCCAGCAGCCCATCGCCAGCACCTGGGCCAGGTGCGCGTCGGCGCCATTGACGACCAGGCGCCCGGCGCGCGGAACGGTGCGCACCAGGTGGTGGAACTGGCGCTGGATCGCGGCCAGGTCCGGGAAGATGTCGGCGTGGTCGTACTCGAGGTTGTTGAGGACCGCCACCATCGGCCGGTAGTGCACGAACTTGCTGCGCTTGTCGAAGAACGCGGTGTCGTACTCGTCGGCCTCGACCACGAACTCCGCGCCGCTGCCCAGCCGGGCCGAGGTGCCGAAGTCCTCGGCCACGCCGCCGACCAGGAAGCCCGGGTCGCGTCCGCCGGCCTGCAGCAGGAACGCCAGCAGGCTGGTGGTGGTGGTCTTGCCATGGGTGCCGGCCACCGCCAGGGTGGTGCGGCCGGGCAGCACCCGCTCGGCCAGCCACTGCGCGCCGGAGGTATAGCGGCGACCGTCGTCCAGCACCTGCTCCACCGCGGCATTGCCGCGCGAAAGCGCGTTGCCGATCACCACCTCGTCGGCGTCGGCGGAGATGTGCGCCGGCTCGTAGCCCTGGCGCAGGGTGATGCCCAGCGTCTCCAGCTGGGTGGACATGGGCGGGTACACCGCCTGGTCGCTGCCTTCGACGTCGTAGCCCAGCTCGCGCGCCAGCGCCGCCACGCCGCCCATGAAGGTGCCGGCGATCCCGAGGATATGGATGGTGGTCATGCCGCGATTGTCGCCCACCGGCGCCGGAATGGGCATGCCCCGCCGCGGCTGCCGGTCAGCGGCGGGCGCGCGTGCGCGCCCGCCACAGGCCTTCGCCGGCATACAGCGCCAGGCCGGCCCAGATCGCGCCAAAGCCCAGCGCGCGCTCCAGGCCGAACGGCTCGCGGAAGAACCACACGCCCAGCAGCAGCTGCAGGGTCGGGGCGATGTACTGCAACAGCCCCACCACGCTCAGCGGGATCCGCCGCACGCCGTAGGCGAAGCCGATCAGCGGCACCGCGGTGACCACGCCGCCGAACACCAGCAGCAGATCCGTGCCCAGGCTCCAGCTGCCGGCGAAACCGCCGCCATGCCCTGCCTCGGCCCACAGCACGTAGGCCAGCGAGGGCAGGAACAGGTACAGGCTCTCCAGTCCCAGCCCGGCCACCGGATCGACCGACACCAGCTTGCGCACCAGCCCGTACAGTCCGAACGAGGCCGCCAGCCCCAGCGCGATCCAGGGCGGCGAACCGGCGCTCAGCGTGAGCCAGGCCACGCCGGCACCGGCGCAGCCCACCGCGATCCACTGCAGGCGGCGCAGCCGCTCCTTGAGCACCAGCACGCCCAGGACCACGTTGACCAGCGGATTGATGAAGTAACCCAGGCTGGTCTCCACCACGTGCCCGGCATTGACCGCCCAGATGTACAGGCCCCAGTTGAAGGCGATCAGCACCGCCGTCAGCGCCAGCGCCGGCAGCGCGCGTGGCTGCGCGGCCAGCCTGCGCAGCCAGTGCAGCCCGTTGCTCAGCAGCAGCCATGCCACCACCAGCAGGGTGCTCCAGACCACGCGGTGGGCCATGATCTGCATCGCCGGCACCGCCTTGAGCAAGTGCCAGTACAGCGGCACCACGCCCCACAGCACGAAGGTGCCGGCGGTGACCGCCAGTCCGCGCCGCTCCACGGTGCCGGTGGCGGTGTTCACCGGCGCAGAACCCGGCCGAGGGTGATGGTGACCACGCCGGCCAGGATCACCGCCATCGCGCCGAGGTCATGGGCGCTGAAACGCTCCCCGGCCAGCCACACCCCCAGGGCCACCGCGATCACCGGATTGACGTAGGCATAGCTGCTGACCAGGACCGGGCGCACGTGGTGCAGCAGCCACACATAGGTGCTGAATGCCACGATCGAGCCGAACACCGCCAGGTAGGCCAGCGCCACGGTGCCCTGCCAGGTGGGCCGCACGTCCAGCGGCTCGCCGCGCAGCAGGCCGGTCGCCAGCAGCATCGCGCCGCCGCACAGCATCTGGCCGGCGGCGGCCATGAACGGCGAAGGCAGGTCGCGCCCCCGCGACCACACCGATCCGAACGCCCAGCCGATGGGCGCCACCAGCAGCAGGACCAGGCCGGTGGGGCTGGCCGCCAGGCTGCTGCCGGCGTTGAGCCAGACCACTCCGGCAAAGCCGATCGCGATGCCCAGCCATTCCATGCGCGTGGGCCGCTGGCCGAAGACCGCGCCGAACACGCCCATCCACAGTGGCACCGAGGCCACCGCCACCGCCGCCAGGCCCGAGGACACGCTCTGCTCGGCCAGCACCACGCAGCCATTGCCCAGCAGCAGCAGGGTCAGCCCCATCACCGCGAGGTTCTTCCATTGCGCCCGGGTCGGCGCGGCCACGCCCCGCCATCGCAGGAAGGCGTACATCAGGGCGCCGGCGACGATGAACCGGGTGCCGGAGACGGCGACCAGGGGCGGCCAGCCGCCCTCCAGCGCGAAACGGATGCCGAGATAGGTCGAACCCCAGACCACGTAGACGATGGCCAGGGCGAAGACGACGGCCAGGCCGGCGGCGCGTGCCGGGGCCTGTGCAGGGGCGCTCATGCGGAAAGCCGGGGGAGGGAAGCAGACCGCGCAATTCTAGCCCGCCGGGCGGGGTACGCCGCGACCGCCGATGGACACCCCGCCGACGCCGCCGCGAAACAGCGTTTCAATGTTGCATGAAGGGCCCGCAAACGCCGTTCCGCGCCGGCTTGTCCGCCCTTCCCCGGCGGCGCATATTCGCTTCAAGGCAAACCGCGGAGCGGTCCATGAAACCCACAACCCTGATCCTGCTGGCGGCCCTGGCCGCCGCCCCGGCCAGCGTGCTGGCCGCCAACGTGACCGACCCCGAGGCGCCACGGGCCCTGGAGGTCACCGGTCCGGTGAGCGTGTCCTGGACCGATCCGGCGGAGTTCTCCGACCTGCGCTACAGCGGCAACCGCTGGGCGGCCGCACGCGGAGACTGGGTCAGCGAGCTGGCGCGCCACCTGCAGAAGCGCGCCGCCGACCGCCTGCCGCCGGGGGCGCAGATGCAGGTGACCATCACCGACATCCAGCGCGCCGGCCGTTATGAGCCGTGGCTGGGCATGCAGTACGACCAGGTGCGGATCATGCGCGACACCTATCCCCCGCGCATCCGCCTGAACGTGCGTGTCACCGGCGCGGACGGCCGGGTGCTGGCCGAGGGCGAGCGCAAGCTGCAGGACACCAGCTACCTGCAGCGGGCCTCGATGATCGACAGCGACATCCTGCGCTACGAGAAGCGCCTGATCGACGACTGGCTGCGCCGGGAGCTGCCGCCGGCGGCCTGAGCCGCCGGGGCGACCGGCCGTCAGAACTCGGGCGCCAGCGCCTGCTCGATCTGCTCCAGCCTGAGGTTGGTGTAGTTCTTGGCCAGCTCGGCGTGCATCCGGCTGCGCACTTCCTCGTGCAGCAGCGGCCGCATCTGGCCGAGGGTCTGCGGATCGGCCGTCAGCACCAGGCAGTCGAACCGCCCCGCCAGTGCGTCCTGGTTGAGCCGGTACGCCAGCTGCCGCGCGAACGACTGCTCCTCGGCCTCCTTGGCCGTGGTCTCGGTGGGCAGCACGCCGGGCATTTCGCCTTCAGCGGGGTCCAGGGCGATGGACTCCTCCTGCCGCAGGCGGGTCTGTCCATCCTCGGTACCCAGGCTGATGAACAGCCGCGCCGATGCACCATCGGCCACCATGACCCAGGCACCACGGGGAATCCTTCGCATGTCGTCTCCTGATACGGGGGTTGCCGGGCCAGCCTAGGCAGGGGCGCGTTAGCGAACTGCGCACGCGATGTCATGGCCGCGTGGCTGCCGCCACGCCTGTTCACCCCGCCGCGCCGCTGCGGCATGCTGGCACCCCCACCCCTGGAGTCGCCCGATGAGCCGCTTCGACCTGACCCCGCCCGATCCGGCCACCCACCAGGCCCTGGCCGCCGCGCTGTCGCCGGAAGAGCGTCACGTGCTGCTGCAGCACGGCACCGAGCGGCCGTTCTGCGGCGTATTCCTGGACAACAAGCGCGAGGGCACCTACGTGTGCCGGCTGTGTGGCCTGCCGCTGTTCCGCTCGTCCTCCAAGTTCGACTCCGGTACCGGCTGGCCGAGCTTCTTCGCCCCCTACGACGAGGCCCACGTCGGCCGCGTGCGCGACACCAGCCACGGCATGATCCGGGTGGAGATCGTCTGCGCGCGCTGTGGCAGCCACATGGGCCACGTGTTCCCGGACGGGCCGCCGCCCACCGGCGAGCGACACTGCCTCAACTCGGTCTCGCTGGCCTTCGTGGAATCGGGCCAGCCGCTTCCCGACCCGCTGCGACGCGGCGGGCCGGAGGCAGGACCCGCCTGAGCCCCGCATCGCCCGCCCGTCCACCTTCCCTTCTCCGGAGAACGTGCTGCATGAAATACCTGTTGCTGGTGTACATCGACCAGGCGCTGCTGGAGCGCCTGCCGCAGGAGGAATTCGACAGCCAGATGCGCCAGTGCATCCAGCGCGCGGATGCCTTGCAGGACCAGGGCGTGATGCTGGGCTTCAACAAGCTGGCGCCGCCGTCCAGCGCGCGCACCGTGCGCGTGCGCGAGGGCCGCACCAGCGTGTACGACGGCCCGTTCGCGGAAACCAAGGAAATCCTGGCCGGTTACAACCTGGTGGAAGCCGACTCGCCGGAACAGGCGCTGGAACTGGCCGCGGCCTTCCCCTGGGCCCGCTACGGGGCGATGGAAGTGCGGCCGGTGGATGACATGGAGGCCGAACGCCTGCGCGTGGGCGCCTGAGCGCCGGCTTCACGCCACCCACCCGCCATCGCCGCTAGCGTCGCCGCTGTCCTCCCGCGGATGCGAAGCGATGCGCCTGCTTGTCCTCCTTTCCGCGCTGGCGATGCCGGTCGTGTCCTGGTTCGCGCAGCGTGGCGTGTTCGGCCCTGACAACGGGGAGATCTCCGACCGCTATCCCACCCTGGTGGTGGCGGCCGGTTACGCCTTCTCCATCTGGGGCCTGATCTTCCTGCTGGACGTGGTCCACGGCGTGCGGCAGATGCGCGCACCGTGGCGCGACGACGCCCTGCTGGGACGCATCGCCCCGGCCACCATCGCCGGTTTCGTGCTGACCACCGCCTGGATGCCGCTGTTCTCCCAGGGGATGTTCGCCATCTGCCTGGTGGTGATCTTCGGCGCGCTGGGCTGTCTTGCCTGGGCGGCGATACAGCTGTCCGATGCCGGGCCCCGCGGCGGCGTGCATGTCTGGTCGTGGGTGGCGCTGTCGCTGCACGCCGGCTGGCTCTCGCTGGCCGCGTTCCTCAACCTGGCGCAGTCGGCGCTGGCCTTCGGCTGGACCCAGGAGCAGGCACAGCTGACGTCCTCGGTGCTGCTGCTGGCGGCGGCCACCGCGCTGCTGCTGTGGCTCAACGCGCGCATGCGCGGCAACCTGGCCTACGTGGCAGCGGCGCTGTGGGGCCTGGTGGCGGTGTGGCAGCGGCAGTCCGGCAACCCCTTGCCGGGGGCCGAGGTCACCGCGATGGTGGCGCTGGGCATGGCCGTGCTGCTGGTGGTGCAGTCCGCCTGGCTGTGGATGCGCACCCGTGGCCATGCCGGCAC
>JBQGEI010000291.1:0-7208 GCA_052039535.1 Pseudoxanthomonas sp. | reverse complement strand
CAAAGGCGGGAAGCGCATGGATTATCGGTGGCACCGCGTGCGGGCCTGCGTATCAGTGCCGCTCCCAGCGCGCGAACTGCAGTTTCCACTGGCCATCCTCGTCACGCCACGCCGTTGTGACCTGCCAGGTACTGGCGCGCTCGGGCAGGAGGCGCCCGCGCCCACCCGTGACCACGACCTGGAAATCCGCCCGCGCCTGCCCCTGGCCCATTTCCACGGTTACCGGACCGGTGACGACGCCGATCTTCCGGTTGAGCAGCAGCTGCGCGCGAACCGTCTGCTGCAGCGCACCACGATCGATCGCGTCGTTGCCGGCGAAGTCTTCGGCGACATGCGCCATGAAACGGGCCGGCTGGCGCTGCTCGAGGGCCTGCTGCATCTCTTCCAGGGTCTGGTGCAGCCTGGCTTCGGGCGGTGGGTGGCCACATCCGGCACCCATCGCCAGCAGTGCAAGCATCACCCAGCGCAGCCTGCCGCCCGTGTCCATCGGGCTTTTGTCGCGGGGCGCGAACTTCGCGTTTCCCATCCGGGACGGTATGCTCACCCAAGGCGCCTGCAACGCAGCGCGACTGAATCGATCGAGACGCAAGACAGAACTCCTCGGGAGGGAGCTAGATGAATCCGGATCGTCCCTGGCTGCAGAGCTATCCGCAAGGCGTGCCCGCTGAAATCGATCCGGACCAGTACCGGTCCATCGCCGCGGTATTCGACGCCACCGTCGCCCGCTTCGGCGATCGCCCGGCCTACCGCAATTTCGGCAAGACCCTCACCTACTCCGAGGTGGATGCGCTGGCCACCCAGTTCGCCGCCTACCTGATCGGCGAACTGGGGCTGAAGAAGGGCGATCGCGTCGCCCTGATGATGCCCAACTGCCTGCAGTACCCGATCGCCACGTTCGGCATCCTGCGGGCCGGCCTGACCGTGGTCAACGTCAACCCGCTGTACACCGCGCGCGAGCTCCGGCACCAGCTGGTCGATGCCGGTGCCGCGGCCATCGTGGTGGTCGACAATTTCGGCCATACCGTGCAGGAAGTGCTGGCCGACACCCCGCTCAAGCAGGTGATCACCACCGGGCTGGGGGACATGCTCGGATTTCCCAAGGGCGCCCTCGTCAACTTCGTCCTCAAGTACGTCAAGAAGATGGTGCCGGACTACGACATCCCCGGCACGGTGCGCTTCCGCGACGCGCTGGCTGCGGGCAGGCGCCACACCCTGCCGCAGATCGACATCGATCCGTCGGACATCGCCTTCCTGCAGTACACCGGCGGCACCACCGGCGTGGCCAAGGGCGCAATGCTCACCCATCGCAACCTGGTGGCGAACATGCGCCAGGCCTCGGCCTGGCTGAGCCCGAACGACCTGCGCCCGGGCGAGGAAGTGATCATCACCGCCCTGCCGCTGTACCACATCTTCGCGTTGACGGCCAACGGACTGGTGTTCATGGAGCTGGGCGGGCTGAACCACCTGATCACCAATCCCCGCGACATGCCCGGCTTCGTCAAGGAGCTGAAAACCTCCGGGTTCACCGCCATCACCGGCGTCAACACGCTGTTCAATGGCCTGCTCAACACGCCCGGCTTCGACCAGGTGGATTTCTCGCGGCTCAAGATCACCCTGGGCGGCGGCATGGCGGTACAGCGTGCGGTGGCCGAACGGTGGAAGAAGGTCACCGGGGTGACGCTGGTGGAAGCGTACGGCCTGACCGAGACCTCGCCGGCGGCCTGCATCAACCCGCTGGACATCAAGGAGTTCAACGGCTCCATCGGCCTGCCGATTCCCTCCACCGACGTGTGCGTGAAGGATGACGACGGCCGGCAGGTGGCCCTGGGCGAGATCGGCGAACTTTGCATCAGGGGCCCCCAGGTGATGAAGGGCTACTGGCAGCGCCAGGAGGAGACCGCCCGGACGATCGACGCCGATGGCTGGCTGCATACCGGCGACATGGCGCGCATCGACGAGCAGGGCTTCGTCTACATCGTCGACCGCAAGAAGGACATGATCCTGGTCTCCGGCTTCAACGTGTATCCCAACGAGGTCGAGGACGTGGTCGCGGCGATGCCGGGCGTGCTGGAAGTGGCGGCCGTCGGCGTGCCGGACGAGCGCTCCGGCGAGGCCGTGAAGCTGTTCGTGGTGAGGAAGGACCCGTCCCTCACCGCCGAGGACATCAAGGCCTACTGCCGCCAGTCGCTCACCGGCTACAAGCAGCCCCGCCAGATCGAGTTCCGCAAGGAGCTGCCCAAGAGCAATGTCGGCAAGATCCTGCGCAAGGAACTGCGTGACGCCGCCCCGGCGGCCGCCGCGGCGCCCCACTGAAGCGGCGACAGGTGCGGGCGCGCAGGCGCCCGAACCGGCCCTGATCACTGCAGCGCGCCGGACGACCGGCGCGTTTTTTTTGCTCCCGGGTCATTGCGGGACCGGGGTGTAGCATCCCGGATCGTACGAATCCGTACGCCCATCGCACATCCGGAGAGCAGCCCATGAGCACCATCGAAAAGCTTCAGCGCGTTTCCCACTACCCCACCATCCGCGTCGAAGGCCCCGCCGACGGCAGTGCCCACTGGCTCTACATGCACGCCGACGCGCACACCGGCGTACGACCTTGCTGCCGGTTCGAGATGCTTGAGGACATGTGGAGCTACATGAGCGCCATGACCCTGCGTCCCGAGCAGCGCGCCCCCGACCGGCTGCGCCATTTCGTGCTGGCTTCGGCCGCGCCGGCGTACAACCTCGGCGGCGACCTGGACCTGTTCATGCGCCTGATCCGCGCCGGCGACCGGGCGCAGCTGCTTGCCTATGCCAAGCGCTGCGTGGAAGGCGTCCACCACGTCCACACCGGTTTCGGCGGGGATGTGCATACCGTGGCCCTGATCCAGGGCGATGCCCTCGGCGGTGGCCTGGAAATGGCCCTGGCCTGTCACACCATCGTGGCCGAGGAAGGCGTGGGCATGGGCCTGCCGGAGGTGCTGTTCGGCCTGTTCCCGGGCATGGGCGCCTACTCCTTCCTGTGCAAGCGCGTCAGCCCGCGTCTGGCCGAGAAGATGATCCTCGGCGGAGAGATCTACAGCAGCGAGGAAATGCACCGCCTCGGCGTAGTCGACATCCTGGTCGGCAAGGGCGAAGGCGAAGCGGCCGTGCGCGACCTGGTCCGCCAGCACCAGCGCGCGCCGCATGCACACCTGGCGATGAACGCGGTGCGTGGCATCGGCCAGCCGGTCAGCTACCAGGAGCTGCTGGGCATCACCGAAGTCTGGGTCGATACCGCGCTGGCGCTGGGTGACCGTTCGCTGCGCACCATGGAACGGATCGTGCGTGCGCAGACGCGGCGCGCGGGAATGCCCGGCGTCTGACCAGGCAGGGGGTGGGAGGGCGACGGGCCCGGCACTGCCGGGCCTGCTGCTGGGGCCGGGCCGCCGGCCGCGCCGTTGCCGTCAGGAATCGTGGCCGTCGCGGGCCTCGCCGGCCCCGCTCATGCGCGCATCCAGCGCGCGCCTGCCATGGACCAGGGCATCGGCCAGGCGGGCGATGTGCTCGCGCCATTCGTTGCGGATCTGCCATTCCGGCAGGCGCATCAACGTGCCGCCCAGCCCGGCTACCTGCACCAGGCCCATGTTCGCCGCCACGCCCTTGATCGCATGGGCATGGTCGCGCAGCCGCGACCAATCCGCCTCGTCGCCGGCCTGCTGCATCGAGCTGAGGCAGCCGTCGGCGTCGGCCAGGCAATGGCGGATGAACTCGCGCTCGAACCCCACTCCCATGCCCATGGCGGCCAGTTCGTCGAGTACAGATGGGTCGAGCACCGCCCCGGCGTCAGTGGCGTCCGGTTCGGGACGCGAAGCAGCCGACGCCGCCGCGGTGGCCACCGGCCGGCGGCCACGCCTGAGCGCGATGTCGGCCAGCACGTCGAGCAGCCGTGCGGCGGCGACCGGCTTGGCCAGGAAGGCGTAGGCCCCTGCCCGCTCGCAACGCTGGATCGACTCGGGGGTCACGTCCGCGCTGAGCACCACCACGGGGGTCTGCTGTCCGCCGCCTGCCTGGATCACCCGCAGCTCGCGCAGCAGGTCCAGTCCGCTGATGCCGGGCATGTGCAGGTCGACCACCGCCGCGTCATAGTCCCGCTCGGCCATCGCGTCGAGCACCTCTTCGCCGCCGGCCACGCAGGTCACCCGGTGGCCGGCCTTCTGCAGCAGGCGCTGCAGCACCATCCGGTTGGCCTCGTAGTCGTCGGCCACCAGCACCTGCATGCTGCGAACCCGCGCCCGGTGCCGCAGGAATGGATCGGCAAAGGCGATGATCTTGCCGTCGTCGCTGGCGACCGCATCGGCCTGCGCCGGGTCCAGCACCGCAACGTGCGCCGGCGCCAGCGCCGGCTGGAATGGCACTTCGAACCAGAACCGGCTTCCGCGCGGCTGCATGCTCTCGAAGCCGATGCGCCCACCCATCGCCTCCACCAGACCCCGCGCGATCGTCGTACCCAGGCCGGTGCCGCCATAGCGGCGCGCCAGCCCGGCATCGGCCTGCTCGAATGCCTGGAACAGCCGGTCGCGCATCGCCTCGGGGATGCCGATGCCGGTGTCGGTGACCGCGAAACGCAGGCGCACGCCGCCCTCTTCCGTGGCCCCGGCCACGCCCACGTCCACCCGCACCCGCCCCGATTCGGTGAACTTGACCGCGTTGCCGACCAGGTTCAGCAGCACCTGGCGCAGGTGGCCGGCGTCGCCCCGTACCATCGCCGGCACCGCGTCCTCCACCACTACAAGGTATTCGAGCTGCTTCTGCCGGGCCTGCGGCTGCAGGATCAGCCCGACCGCGTCGATCACCTCGCGCGGGGCGAAGTTGTCCGCGTCGAGCTTGACCTTGCCGGCCTCGATCGCCGAGATGTCCAGCACGTCCTCGACCAGCGCCATCAGGCTGCGGGTCGAGGCGCGGATGGTGCGCAGACATTCGCGCTGCTCGCCATCCAGGGGAGTGGTGGACAGCAGCTCGGTCATTCCCGCCAGGCCGTTGAGCGGCGTACGGAACTCGTGGCTCATGTTCGCCAGGAACCGGCTCTTGGCCTCGCTGGCGCGCTGTGCCTCCTCGGTGGCGCGGGTCAGCTGCCGCAGCAGGCTGGACAGGTACATCGGCACCGCGACCAGTCCCACCAGCAGGCCCAGGCCCAGGCTGCGGACCTGGTGCCAGAAGTCGGTCAGCACCAGCACCGAGCCGAAGCTGGCAGCCGCCATCGCCACGGCAACCAGCAGGTAGCGGTTGCCATACCGCAGGCCATTGCCCACCGTGACCCACATCACCACCACGTAGACCCAGGCCAGCGGCTCGCCCATCCGGATCATGCCGGCCGCCATGAGGCCGTAATCGGCGAGCATGCCGATGCCCCGGCGCAGGTCCGACCGACCCGGCCAGGCCAGCAGCGCCGCGAAGATGCCCAGGCTCAGCCCCAGGCCGGTCAGCACGATGGCCAGTACGTCGTGGTACTGGTCGGGGGAGAGGTCCGCGCGCGAGGACGGCAGCAGGACGTATCCGAGGATCAGCAGGATCAGGGTGATGCGGACCAGCGCCTGCGCATGCTCGCTGTCCGGCCTGCGCGTCAGGCGTCGCCCCACCCATCGCAGCATCTCACGCACCGGCGACCTCCCCTCCCGGCCGTGCCGAGGCGATGGAGAACTGCTCGCAGATCTGGATCACCCGGTCGCGCGCACGCAGTAGCGCATCGACGCACTCCGGGTCGAACAGCCGGCCACGCTGCGCGTAGAGGTAGGCCAGCGCCGCGTCGATGCTCCACGCGTCCTTGTAGGGCCGGCGCGAGATCAACGCATCGAACACGTCGGCCACCGCGACGATCCTCGCCTCCAGCGGGATGGCCTCACCGGCCAGGCCGTCCGGATAGCCGCTGCCGTCCCAGCGCTCGTGGTGCCGCAGGGCGATCAGCGCGCCGGCCTGGATGAAACGGTTGGGACTGTCGGCCAGCAGTTCGTAGCCGATCCGGGGGTGGCGACGCATCACCGCCATCTCCTCCTCGGTCAGCTGCCCGGACTTCATCAGCACCGCGTCCGGGATGGCGATCTTGCCCATGTCGTGCAACGGGGCGGCCGCCTCGATCGTGCGCACCTCGTCCTCGGGCAGGCCCAGCGACTCGGCCACCAGGCCGGCCAGCCGCGACATCCGCTCCAGGTGCGTACTGGTGCCCGCATCGCGGAACTCGATCGCCCGCGCCAGGCGCGAGAGGGTCTCGCGCTCGCGCTCCTCGACCTCGTGCATGCTCGCCAGCAGCCGCTGCTCGAGCGACAACGCCCGCTGCTTGACGGTCTCGGCCTGCTGGCGTAGCTGCAGCAGGTTGTGGCAGCGGGCGCGCAGCTCGCGCGGACGCACGGGCTTGACCAGGAAATCGATCACCCCCGCCTCCAGCGCGGCCTGGCGGATCGGCTCGTCGCCGACGACGGTGATCAGGATGATCGGGATGTCCCGGTGCTTGGGCATGCGCCGGAAGCGGCGCGCGAACTCCAGCCCGTCCATGCCCGGCATGCGGTAGTCCAGCAGCAGCAGGTCGACGGGATTGTCCTCGCACCAGGCAAGTGCCTGGCGCGCGTCTCCGAAGTCATGCACCCGCAGTTCCGAGGCGATGTCCTCGATGATGTGACGCAGCATCGTCCGTGCTGATGCCTGGTCGTCGACGATGGCGATATCCAAGGCCCTGCCCGTCCCGCCCGTGATCCTGGACGCAGCATAACGCGCGCCGGCGCTTCCGGCACCGGCGCACGTCCTGCTCCCCGGCCCGGAGCCCGCGGGCCCGTACCGGGATGACGCCCGGACGCGCCCGGCCGGATGGGCCGCGGCGCGTCAGCCCGGCTGGCCGGGGCGCATGTAGGGGAACAGCAGCACGTCGCGGATGGAGGTACTGCCCGTGAGCAGCATCACCAGCCGGTCGATGCCGATGCCCAGGCCACCGGTGGGGGCCATGCCGTACTCCAGCGCCCGGATGTAGTCGGCGTCGTAGTGCATCGCCTCGTCGTCACCGCCTTCCTTGGCCGCCACCTGGGCCTGGAAACGTGCCGCCTGGTCTTCCGGGTCGTTGAGCTCGGAGAAGCCGTTGGCAATCTCCTTGCCGTTGATGAACAGCTCGAAGCGATCGGTGTAGCCGGCCTCGGTATCGCTGGCCCGCGCCAGGGGCGAGACCTCGACCGGATGGTCGGTGATGAAGGTCGGCTGCACCA
>JBQGEI010000290.1:0-7550 GCA_052039535.1 Pseudoxanthomonas sp. | reverse complement strand
GGCCAGCGACGCGATCACCGCCAGCGCGCTGGTCATCGGCATCAGCCGCCGCAGCCCGCCCAGGCGACGGATGTCGCGGGTGCCGGTCTCGTGGTCGATGATGCCCGCGGCCATGAACAGCGAGGCCTTGAACGTGGCGTGGTTGAGGATGTGGAACACGCCGGCGACCACCGCCATCGGCGTGGACAGGCCGAACAGCAGGGTGATCAGGCCCAGGTGGGAGATCGTCGAGTACGCCAGCAGGCCCTTGAGGTCGTGCTGGAAGATCGCGAACCAGGCCCCCAGCAGCAAGGTGGCGGCACCGACGCCGGTGACGATGTAGAAGAACTCGTCGGTGCCGGACAGCACCGGGTGCAGGCGCGCCAGCAGCAACACGCCGGCCTTCACCATCGAGGCGGACTGCAGGTAGGCCGACACCGGGGTGGGGGCGGCCATCGCGTGCGGCAGCCAGAAGTGCAGCGGGAATTGCGCGCTCTTGGTGAACACGCCGGCCAGCACCAGCCCGAGCACCCAGGGGTAGAGCGCGCTGGAGCGGATCAGCTCGCCGGAGGCCAGGACCGTGTCCAGGTCGTAGCTGCCCACGATCCGTCCGATCAGCAGTACGCCGCCGAGCAGGGCCAGGCCGCCGGCGCCGGTGATCGCCAGGGCCATGCGCGCGCCCTCGCGTGCGTCCTGGCGGTGCGTCCAGAAGCCGATCAGCAGGAACGAGCTGATGCTGGTCAGCTCCCAGAACACCAGCAGCAGGAGCAGGTTGCCGGCCAGGACCACGCCGAGCATCGAGCCCATGAACAGCAGCAGGTAACTGAAGAAGCGCACCGCGCTGTCGCGCGGTGACAGGTAGTAGTGCGCGTACAGCACCACCAGCGCGCCGATCGCCAGCACCATGCCGGCGAACATCCAGGCCAGGCCATCCATGCGCAGGACCAGATCCAGCCCGGCCTGCGGGATCCACGCGTGCTCGCCACGCACCACCCAGCCCTGCAGCACGGACGGGGTCAGCCACGCCAGCACCAGCAGTCCCAGCAGCGGCGCCGCCCCGGCCACCCACGCCGCCACCGCGCGCGAACGGGGGCGCAGCAGGGCCAGCAGCGCCGCCGCCAGGAACGGCAGGGCGAGGAGGGTTTCCAGGAATGGGATCATCCGGGCGGTCTTGGGTCGGCCGTCGAGGTGATCCCGGAGTTTAGCAGTCGCTCGCGGCCACGCCCCGTGTTTTCGCCGACGGACGCTGTGTCCGGCGCGTCAGTACTTCCATCCCATCCGGCGGTAGCAGTGGGCCATCACCCACGCCGGGCCGATCAGAAGGTAGACCAGGTCGGTGAGGAAACTGGGGCGCCGGCCCTCGTAGTGATGGCCGACGAACTGGGCGATCCACGCCACCACGAACACCGCCGCGCCGCCGGCCAGCAGGGCGTCCAGGCCCAGGTGCATTTCCACCAGGCGGCAGGTGCAACCGGTTACGAAGAAGGCCGCCAGCATGCCCAGCCCGAGGCGTCGTGACAGCCGGTTGTAGAAGGACCAGGCGAAGAACATCGCCAGCGCGGCCCAGATCCCGGTGCGGGTCCAGGTGCCGAACACCGGCACGCACCACACCACCGCCACCACCGACCACAGGATCGCGGGCACCGCGACCAGGTGGATGCGCTGGTTCAGCGGATGGCGGTGGTCGGCCGAGTAGCTGGCGAAATAGCGGTCGATCGGCCGCTGCGCGGTGGCGTCCATGGAATCTCCCGGCCCGCGGCGGGCCCGGCGTGGAGCATAGCCCGCTGGCGCCCGGCGGGCCCGGGCGCAGGCGCCCTCAGTCGACCGAGATCCCGGCCAGCTTCTGCAGCGCCTCGGCGTAGCGGGCGCGGGTGCGCTCGATCACTTCGGCCGGCAGGGTCGGGCCGGGCGGGGTCTTGTCCCAGTCCAGCGTCTCCAGGTGGTCGCGCACGATCTGCTTGTCGTAGCTCGGCGGGCTGGTGCCGACCTGGTATTCGTCGGCCGGCCAGTAGCGCGAGGAGTCCGGCGTCAGCATCTCGTCCATGATGTAGAGGCGGCCGTCGGCATCGGTGCCGAACTCGAACTTGGTGTCTGCCAGCAGGATCCCGCGCTCGGCCGCATAGGCCGCCGCGAAGCGGTACAGGCGCAGGGTCGCGTCGCGCACCCGCTCGGCCAGCTCGCCACCGACCGCACGCACCATCGCGTCGAAGTCGATGTTCTCGTCGTGGTCGCCCACGGCCGCCTTGGTCGAGGGGGTGAAGATCGGCTCGGGCAGCTGCTCGGCCTGGCGCAGCCCGTCGGGCAGGGCGATGCCGCTGACCTGGCCGGTGCGCTGGTAGTCCTTCCAGCCGCTGCCGATCAGGTAGCCGCGGGCGATGGCCTCCACCGGCACCGGCTTGAGCTTGCGGGTCACCACCGCGCGCCGGGCGTACAGCGCCGCGTCCACGTCGCCGGGCAGCACCTGGGCCACGTCGATGCCGGTGAGGTGGTTGGGCATCAGGTGGGCGGTCTTGCCGAACCAGAAGTTGGAGATCTGGCACAGCATCTCGCCCTTGCCGGGGATCGGGTCGGGCAGTACCACGTCGAACGCCGACAGGCGGTCGGTGGCCACCATCAGCAGGTAGCCGTCGGGCGAGGACGCCTGCGCGCCGGCGGCGGCCAGCGCGGCCTCGGGGATGTGGTCGCGGGGAAGGTCGAACACGTCGCGCACCTTGCCGCGGTGGCGCAGCGGCAGGCCGGGCAGTTCGGACTGGAGCAGGGTCGTGGACAACGCAGTCTCCGGGCAGTGCACAGGTTGGCGGCGCGCCACGGGCAATGCCCGCGCAGCGGCCGGCCGCACAGTGTACGGCCAGCCGGGGCGCCTGTGCCTTACAATCGCGCGCTCCGCCAGTCCACGCGCAGGGGCGCCGCCGCATGAATCGCTGGTACGGAAAACTGCTGGGCCTGGTGGCCGGCGCGCTGCTGTTCCGCCCCAACCCCCTGTTCGGCGCGGTGGTGGGGCTGCTGGTGGGCCACGCCTTCGACGCGGACTGGTTCGGCCTGCGCCGGCGCGAGAACCCCTATGCCGAGCTGGGGCTGGAGGCGGATGCCAGCGACGCCGAGGTGGACCAGGCCTATCGCCGGCTGATCTCGCAGTACCACCCCGACAAGGTCGCCGGCGCGGCACCGGAGCTGCGCGAGCAGGCCGAAAAGCGCGCCCGTGCGATCAACGCCGCCTACGACCGCATCCGCAACCTGCGCCGGCGCTGACCGGCGCCACGACTTCCACAGCGAGCCGACCATGCAGCCGACCGTCATCGCCCCGTCCATCCTCTCGGCCGATTTCGCCCGCCTGGGCGAGGAGGTCGACAACGTGCTGGCCGCCGGCGCCGACTGGGTGCACTTCGACGTGATGGACAACCACTACGTGCCCAACCTCACGATCGGGCCGATGGTCTGCCAGGCGCTGCGCCGGCACGGCGTGAAGGCCTTCATCGACGTTCACCTGATGGTCGAGCCGGTGGACCGGATCGTGCCGGACTTCGCCGAGGCCGGTGCCAACCTCATCAGCTTCCATCCCGAAGCCAGCCGCCATGTGCACCGGACCCTCCAGCTGATCCGCGCCCACGGCTGCCAGGCCGGGCTGGTGCTCAACCCGGCCACCCCGGTGGAGGTGCTGGACTGGGTGCTGGAGGACCTGGACCTGGTGATGCTGATGTCGGTCAACCCGGGCTTCGGCGGCCAGGCCTTCATCCCCTCGACCCTGGACAAGCTGCGCGCGGTGCGGGCGATGATCGACAGGACCGGCAAGCCGATCCGGCTGGAGATCGACGGCGGGGTGAAGGGCGACAACATCGGGGAGATTGCCGCCGCCGGCGCGGACACCTTCGTCGCCGGGTCTGCGATCTTCGCCGCCCCGCGCACCCGCGAGCACTATGCGGGGGTGATCGGCGGGATGAAGGCGGCGGTCGACGCGGTCCGGGGCTGAGCCCACGCGGGCCGGCTTGCGCCGGTCCGGTCCGGTCGCAGGGGCCGCCCGGTCGGACGCCGGTTTCACGCCCGCCGCCCCACGCGGTTTGCCACACTTCGCCGTCCCCCCTGCCGCCCTGCCAATGACATCCCCAGCGACGTCGCCCGAGCTCTGGCTGATCCTCAATGGCAAGGCCGTGGCCGATGACGACGTACGCGCCGCGGTCGCCGCGCTGCGCACGCGCGGGACAGGCGTCTCGGTCCGGGTGACCTGGGAGGACGGGGACGCTGCCCGCTACGTGGCCGAGGCGCTGGCCGCCGGGGCGGCCACGGTGGTGGCCGGTGGCGGCGACGGCACCCTCAGCGAGGTGGCCCAGGCCCTGGCCGAACACGATGCCCCGGCCGGCGCGCTGCCCGCGCTGGCGGTGCTGCCGCTGGGCACGGCGAACGATTTCGCCACCGCCGCCGGTCTGCCGCAGGCGCCGGAGCCGGCACTGGCGCTGGCCGCGCAGGCACCGCCGGTCGCGATGGACCTGCTGCGGATCGAGGCCGACGGCCGGCGCTACTGGTGCGCCAACCTCGCCAGCGGCGGTTTCGGCACCGAGGTGACGGTGGAGACCGACGAGGGCCTCAAGAGCCTGCTTGGCGGGCTGGCCTACCTGGTCACCGGGATCGCCCGGCTCGGCCGGATCGAGCCGCTGCAGGTGCGCCTGTCCGGCCCGCGGTTCGAGTGGGAAGGCGGACTGATCGCGCTGGGCCTGGGCAACGGCCGCCAGGCCGGCGGCGGACGCGAGCTCTGTCCGGAGGCGGTCGTGGATGACGGCCTGCTGGAGCTGACGGTGATCCCGGAACTGTCCGGCGAGCTGGCCGCCACCCTGGGCACCCTGCTCAAGGACGGCCAGCGCGCCGCCCTGGAGCGCAGCGCGGTGCGCGCACGGCTGCCGTGGGTGGAACTGGAGGCGCGGGACGGCCCGATGACGCTCAACCTCGATGGCGAGCCGGTGCAGGCCCGCCGCTTCCGGATCGACTGCGTGCCCGGGCGCCTGCAGGTGCGCCTGCCCGCGGACAGCCCGTTGCTGCGGCAACCGTCCTGACGGTGCGCGGCCACTGCGCGCGGTGGCCGGATCCGGTTAAAGTGGGCGCCATGTTCGGCCAGACGATCAGGCTTCAAAGCTCCTCCGCGCGCCCGGGTTGGCGATGGCGGCCCCATGCCGTCGTTTGCCATGCCCCGTATTGCCGGAAGGAAGCCTGCCTTGACCACGCCCGAACAGTTCCAGCGCCACGCCGCTGAGTCCCGCCATACCCGCATTCCCGTCGTCCGCGAGGTGCTGTCCGACCTGGACACGCCGCTGTCGGTCTACCTGAAGCTGGCCGACGCCCCGCACACCTACCTGTTCGAGTCGGTGGAGGGCGGCGAGCGCTTCGGCCGCTACTCGATCATCGGCCTGCCCGCGGCGCGCACGGTCGAGTTCCGCGGCCACACCATGCAGGTGCGCCAGGGCGACCAGGTGCTGGAAACGCGCGAGGTCGCCGACCCGTTCGCCGAGGTCGAGGCGCTGCGCGCGTCCTACTCGGTGCCGAAGCTCGAAGGCCTGCCGGGCTTCACCGGCGGGCTGGTCGGCTGGTTCGGCTTCGAGTGCATCGGCTACATCGAGCCGCGCCTGGCCGGCGGCACCCGCCCCGACGAGCTGGACACCCCGGACATCCACCTGATGCTCTCCGAGGAGCTGGCGGTGTTCGACAACCTCAAGGGCCGGCTGTACCTGGTGGTGCACGCCGACCCGCGCCAGCCGGGCGCGTGGGACGCGGCCCAGGCACGGCTGGACAGCCTGGTCGACAAGCTGCGCCGGCCCGGGCACTACCCGGCACCGATCAGCCGCGACGTGCTGGACGAGAGCCACTTCGTCTCCGGCTTCACCCGCGAGGGCTTCATCGAGGCGGTGGAGAGATCCAAGGAATACATCCGCGCCGGCGACGTGTTCCAGGTGGTGCTGAGCCAGCGCCTGAGCGTGCCCTTCAACGCGCGCCCGGTGGACGTCTACCGCGCGCTGCGCGCACTCAACCCCTCGCCGTACATGTACTTCCTGGATACCGGCAAGGTCCAGGTGGTCGGGTCCTCGCCGGAGATCCTGGTGCGGCTGCAGGGCGGCGAGGTGACGGTGCGCCCGATCGCCGGCACCCGCCCGCGCGGCGCCACCCCGGCCGAGGACCTGGCGCTGGAGCAGGAGCTGCTGGCCGATCCGAAGGAGCTGGCCGAGCACGTGATGCTGATCGACCTGGGCCGCAATGACGTTGGCCGCGTGTCCGAGCCGGGCAGCGTCGAGGTCGGCGAGCGCTTCGTGATCGAACGCTACAGCCACGTCATGCACATCGTCAGCGAGGTCACCGGCCGGCTGCTGCCGGACCTGAGCTACGCCGACGTGCTGCGCGCCACCTTCCCCGCCGGCACGGTCAGCGGCGCGCCGAAGATCCGCGCGCTGGAGGTGATCCGCGAACTGGAGCCGGTCAAGCGAAACGTCTATGCCGGCAGCATCGGCTACATCGGCTGGCACGGCGATGCCGACACCGCCATCGCCATCCGCACCGCGGTGATCAAGGACGGCCGCCTGCACGTGCAGGCCGGCGCCGGCATCGTCTACGACTCCGACCCGCAGAAGGAGTGGGACGAGACCATGAACAAGGGCCGCGCGCTGTTCCGTGCCGTCGCCCAGGCCGCCAGCGGCCTGTAAGGGGAATCCGATGCTGCTGATGATCGACAACTACGACAGCTTCACCTTCAACCTCGTGCAGTACCTGCAGGCGCTGGGCGCCGAGGTGGAGGTGGTGCGCAACGACGCGCTGACGGTGGAGCAGATCCAGAGGCTCGCGCCGGAGCGGATCGTGATCTCACCGGGGCCGTGCACGCCGAACGAGGCCGGCGTTTCGGTGGAGGTGATCGAGCGGATGGGCGCGACCACGCCGATCCTGGGCGTGTGCCTGGGCCACCAGGGCATCGGCCAGGCCTACGGCGGCAAGGTGGTGCGCGCCGGCAACATCATGCACGGCAAGACCTCGCCGATCCGGCACCAGGGCAAGGGTGTGTTCGCCGGCCTGCCCGATGGTTACGAGGCCACCCGCTACCACTCGCTGGTGGTCGAACACGCCTCGCTGCCGGACTGCCTGGAAGTCACCGCCTGGACCGAGGACCCCGATGGCGCGTTCGAGGCGATCATGGGCCTGCGCCATCGCGAGCACCCGGTGGAGGGCGTGCAGTTCCACCCCGAGTCGATCCTCACCCAGCACGGCCATGCCCTGCTGCGGAACTTCCTCGAGCGCTGAGGCGACGGCGCCCGGCAAGGCCGGGCGCCGCGTGGACCGGGTCAGCCCTGCACGATGAAGTCGATGACCACCGCCCCCGGATCACGCTGGCGGTAGGCCACGGCCACCCGCGCGCCAAAGCGGTCGGCGATCTGGTTCAGCAGCGGCAGCGGATCGTGGTCGTTGACGAAGCGCATCGCCTCGCCGGGCTCCAGCGCCGACAACGCGCCGAAGATCGCCGAATGGCGGAAGCGCCGGGCGATGCCGCGGGCATCGAACGGATAGGCGTGGTAGGCCGGGGTGGCGTCGTCCATCGGGGACTCCTG
>JBQGEI010000289.1:0-13759 GCA_052039535.1 Pseudoxanthomonas sp. | reverse complement strand
AGGCGTACTTCGGGCCCTTGGGCGCGGAGTAGTAGCTGACGGCCTGGAAGTCGATCGGTGCGATCTTCAGCTTGGCCCACTGCGGGACCGGCATGGTCAGCCAGCGGCGGTAGGCATCCAGCCGCCACTGGGTCATCCACTCTGGCTCTTCCTTCTTGGCCGACAGGGCGCGCACCACGTCCTCGTCCAGGCCCGGGGGGAAGGAATCGGATTCGATGTCGGTGATGAAGCCGGCGTCGTAGCGACGGCCCAGGCGCTCGAGGATCTCGGCGTTCTGCGGCGGGGCTTCGGCGATGGGGGTCTGGGTCTGGGTGGCCATGGGGCTGCCTGGTTGTCTGTTCAGCGTGCGACCTGCACGGCGATCTCGCGCCGGCGGCTGGGGGTGGGCAGGGGGACGGCCGCGACCGGCTGCAGCATCTGGGCGAGGGTGACCCCGCGCAGGGCATCGGCGACCACGTCGTTGATCAGGCGCCAGTTGGCGCGGACGCCGCACTGGTGGGCGATCCCGCACTGGCTGGCGGGCTGGCTGCATTCGGTCATCGCCAGCGGGCCTTCCATCGCCTCGACGATCTCGATCAGGGTGATCCGGGCCGCGTCGCGGCTCAGGCGGTAGCCGCCGCGCACGCCACGCAGGCCCTCCACCAGCCCGGCCTGGGCCAGCGGCTTGAGCAGCTTGCTGACCGTCGGCTGTTCCAGCCCGGACTGCTCGGCCAGCTCGGCCGCGCTCAGGACCTCGCCGGGGCGCGTGGCCAGCACGGTCAGCACCACGGTGGCGTAGTCGGTCAGCTTGGTGACGCGGAGCATGGCGGCGGTGGATCCAGAAACGGGACCGAAATTGTACGCTTTATGTCCCGGCGGTCCAACCCCGTATTCACGTGGCAGGGCGGGCCGCGGAGGCCACCCCGGCCACCGTCGGACGCGCCCGGATGCTCCCCGGGCTTGGGACGCGGCCGCGCATGGGGGAGAATCGCCCGCTCAGCCCGCGCTCCGGACCACCCATGCCCCGCAAGATCGTCGCCCGCAAGTCGCCCATCCATGGCAATGGCGTTTTCGCCGCCGAGCCGATCAGCAAGGGCGAGCGTCTCATCGAATACAAGGGGCTGCGGCGGACGCACGCGGAAGTGGACGCCGACAGCAGCGGCGATGTCGAAAGCGGACACACTTTCCTGTTCACGCTCAGCGACGAGTACGTGATCGACGCCAACTACAAGGGCAACGACGCGCGCTGGATCAACCACAGCTGCAATCCCAACTGCCAGGCCGTGGTCGAGGAGGCCGAGGGCGAGGACCGCAGCAAGGACCGCATCTTCATCGAGGCGATCCGCAACATCCGTCCCGGCCAGGAGTTGACCTACAACTACGGCATCACCCTGGCCGAGCGGCACACGCCGCGGCTGAAGAAGATCTGGGAATGCCGCTGCGGCTCCTCCAGGTGCACCGGCACCATGCTCCAGCCCAAGCGCTGAAGCACCCGGCCGGCCGCTATGGCGCGGCCATGCCGGTGGTGGGGTCGCGGTCGAACCGGACGTAAAGGCGTCCGTCCCGGACCCCGGCCGCCTGCACCTGCACGCCGCCCAGCAGCGCGGCCATCGCCGGCTCCACCCGGTAGACCGGTTCACTGCGTGCGTAGTCGCCCAGCCATGCGCTGAGCAGGCTCCGCGTGCCGGCGTCCAGCTCCAGGCCCGGGCGTGCCGGGCGGAAGTCTTCGATCACCGGCTGCTCCAGGAAGAAGGCCTGGGCGGTGGTGTCGTAGCGCAGCGCACTGCTCAGCTGCACCCGGCCAACGGCCGACGGCGCGGCGCCGGCCGGCGCGGCCGCCAGGTCCAGCCCCAGGTGCAGGCGCTCGCCCGGCGGCAGTTCCAGTCGCGGCGCCGAGACGACGAGCTGCAGCAGGCCGCCCAGGGCGCTGTGGCGTTGCGGGAACTGGCCCTGCATGAACTGCTGCGCGTCGGCGGCGCCGACACTCACCTGGCGTCCCTCGAAACGCGGCTCGGCCTGTACCAGCGGGGCGATCAGCAGCAGGCAGGGCAACAGGGCCCGGAACATCGGGGGACGGCGCATCGGCGGACTCGCGGCGGAAGACGGATGACCATCGTGGCGCACCCCGGTGAATCCACCGTTAGCGGCCAGCCAGGGTCAGTCCAGCTCCGGATCGAGCGAGGCGGAGGTGATCGCCCAGCCGCCACCCCCGGCATGGGCCCGCAACCAGTAATGCCCGCGCATGTGCACGCTGCGCTGGTCGCCCATGTCCAGCCGCAGGCGCACCGGGACCTCCACCGCCCGTGGCGGCGTCTCGGCATCCAGCGCCCGGGCCACGCCGGTGTTGATCTTCATCGACCGGATCGCCGGAAGCGCGCGCAGCACCGCATCCCCGGGCGACTGGCCGGGGTTGCCGTCGGCCCACCAGCGGTCGGCGCGCACCAGGTCGCGGCTGGCCAGGTCGGCGAGGTAGGAATGTACGGTGGCCGAAGCGCCGGACAGCGCCTGGCGGGTGGGCGCCGTCATCTGCCGCGCAGCCGCGGCCGGGGCGTCGCGTGCCGGCGCAGCGGCATCCGCGACCGGAGCCGGTTCGGCTGCCGGCTGATGCTCCGGGCCGCCGCGCCCGGCACACGCACGCCACCCGAGCAGCACGGCGAGCACGGCGGCGATGGCGAGGGGCAGGCGGTTGCGCATGGTGATGTCCCGGACGGCGCCGGAAGGATACGCGTGGCCGCCGTCAGTTGTCGCCGCCAGGCTCCAGCCGGGCCAGCAGTGCCCCCAGCGGTGCGCGCAGGCCGACGAGCGGATCGCCCGCGCTGGCCGGATGGCGGCGCGCGATGCCGTCCAGCAGGCGTGCGCCGATCACCAGCGCGGTGCGCTCGTCGGCGCTCAGGCCCGGGATGCGCTGGTTGGATTCGACCACCCGCATCCAGTCGTCGGCACAGGGCTGTTCGAACTCGATCGCACAGCGCCCGGCGCACGGCAGGCCGCCGGCCTCCACCGGGGTGACGGTAATGCGGTAACGGCGCGGGGATGAAGCCATGTCGCGATGTCCTGCACGGGAGTGGCACCACCATAGGTGCCGCTGCCGGGCCGGGCGAGGCCCGTGGCCACGATGGACCGTTCCACCCTGCCGCGGCGCCGGTCAGGGCGCGGCGCGCAGGCGGGGCAGCGGGTCGCGCGCGCCCTCGTTGCCATAGATGCCGTAGTGCAGGTGGGGCGGCGTGCCGCGGGCGTTGCCGGTATCGCCGACGGTGCCCAGCACCGTGCCGGCCTCGACCACGTCGCCGGCCTGCAGCCCCGGCGTCCACTGCTCCAGGTGGGCGTAGTAGTGCGACTCGCCGCCTGGACCCCGAACCCACACCTGGCGGCCGCCGAGTCCGCGCTCGCGCACGGCCGTCACGATCCCGCGGGTGGTGCTGGTGACCGGCGTCCCGCGGGCGGCGAAGATGTCCACGCCCTCATGGCGGCGGTCGCTGCCGCGTGCCGCGCCCCAGGTGTCGGCGATACGCGAGGCGGCGACGCCCTGCACCGGAACCGGCAGCGACACCGGGGCCGGGCTGCGTTCCAGCTCCCACGCCAGGCGTGCCCGTTGCGCGAGCGGATGCTGCCACGCCCAGGCAACGCCCAGGGCGAGCAGTGCCAGCCAGAGCAATGACCAGGCCAGCCGCGCCAGGCGCCTGGCGGTGGAAGCGTGCGCGAGGCCCGGGGAAGGCGTATCCATTGCACGAGGATGCCGGGCCAGGCGTGCGCGCGATGGCAAGGGCCCGGAAAAACGACGGGGCGGCCTTGCGGCCGCCCCGTCGGGCAAACACGGATCGCGCGCCCGGTCAGGCGGCAGCGTCCTTGAGCTTCTTCAGCGGACGCACCTTGACCTTGACCGAGGCGGGCTTGGCGGCGAACACCTGCTCTTCCTTGGTGAAGGGGTTGATGCCCTTGCGCTTCGGCTTGGCCGGAACCTTGACCGCGGTGACCTTGAACAGGCCCGGCATGGTGAACGAGCCGGCACCCTTCTTGCTGATCGCGCCGGAGACCGCATCCTCGACCGCGGCCAGGACCGCCTTGACGTCCTTGGCAACGACGCCGCTGGTGTCGGACAGGTGCTTGATCAGGGCGGACTTGCCCAGGACTTCCTTGAGCGGGGCGGACTTCTTCGGCGCGGCGGCCTTCTTCGGAGCAGCAGCCTTGGTCACTGCGGTCGACTTCGCCGCTTTCGTCGCGGCCTTCTTGGCGGCCGGCTTCTTGGTGGTCTTCGCCATAAATTTCCTGTTCCGTGCGATTGGATGGTGGGCCGAGAGCTTTCGGCACCGCGAATGTAGGCGATGGACGGGGCGCCGCCAAGGGGAAACCCGCGGGAAACCCGCAAAAAACCGCCGAACCGGACCACCAACGGGCCAGGAGCGGTCGATCAGGGGCCGGAGCCGGCTACCGAGCGGCGCACGCGCTTGCGCTCGGCGACCTTCTGGGCGGCCTCGTGCTCGCGCGCGGTGCGCACCATCTCGCCCAGCCACCCGACCAGCACCTCGGTATACGCCAGCTGCTCGGGCTTGCCGGAGAACGCGTGGTCCGCGCCGGCGATCCGCCGCTTGGTCAGCGAACGGGCGCTGGAGAACGCCGCCGCGTAGTTCTCGCCCACCGCGTGCGGCACGGTCTGGTCGTGCTCGGCCTCCACCAGCAGCACGTCGCCATGGAAGCCGTGGCAGGCGCGCAGGGCGCGGTTCTCCTGCCAGGGCACGGGTCGGCGGCGGAACGCGGGGAGGTCCGGGTCGGCGTGCAGCTGGCGCTTGGGCAGCTCCCAGTCCTGGTCCTTGTAGAGGGCGGGGGAGCGCAGCGCGAGCCAGCGCACGGGGCGCAGCCCGGCCAGCAGGCTGGCGAGGTAGCCACCGTAGCTGATGCCCACCACCGCGATCGCCGAGGCATCCACGTCCGGGCGGGCAACGAACCAGTCGTACGCGGCCAGTAGGTCGGCGAGGTTCTGCGGGCGGCTGACGGTTTCCCACTGCGCCGCGGTCTGCTCGTGCCCGCGCAGGTCGAAGGTCAGGCAGACGCAGCCGATGCCGGCCGCGCGCCGCGCCCGGCCCAGGTCATGGTCCTGGCTGCCGCCCCAGCCATGCACGAAGAGGACGCCGGGCAACGCCGGCGGCGGGGACAGGACGGTGCCGCGGACAACCTCGTCACCGACCGCGATGTCGACCGGATCAAGCCGTATTTCCATGCACCACAGCGTACTTGAGCAGGGGTCCACGCAATGCATGCGGGTCGTGGAAGTGCACCTGCGCCTGCGCAGGCGGGCGGTGCGCCGGATCATGCGACTCGTGGCAGGAGGCGGTGAGGGCCTCCCCGGCGAAGCCCGGGGAAAGGAAGGCCTCCAGCGCCACGATCTCCGCCGGCGAGGCCCCGCCCATGCGCCAGGACTGCTCCAGCACGCCGCAGCGCCAGTCGCCGTGCGCGTCGTCCCCGGCGATCACGTCGTAGTTCCGGCGCGAGGCGAAGAAACCCGGATGCACCGCCTCCACCGCCGCGTCGTAGCGACGCGCGCATTCCAGCGCGTGCCGCTGCAGCGCGTCGCCGGCCACCCGCTCCAGGGCCGGGTAGTCGCCGGCCACCACGTGCAGCCGCGACCCGGTGTAGACCTCGATGCCCTCGCGGTCCGGCGCCTGGTGCTGGGTACCCAGGTACGACAGCACCAGTCCGGCGATGCGGATCTGGCCGACGCTGCAGGTGGTGGCCCGGGCCAGGTCCTGTTCCAGCACCACGCCATGGCGGTGTAGCCGGTCCTGGTCCAGGGTCGCGACCGCCGCCTCCAGCGCCGCCGAGTCGCCCACCCGCACCTGGCCCATGCCGCCACGCGCTTCGGCGGGCTTGAGCCGGATCGTGCCGCCGCGCCCGAGCAACTCCCGGCCCGCGGCGCCGGCCGAGTCGGGACAGAACGCACTGAAGCCGTCGAGCACGACCCCGCGCAGGCGCTCGCCCAGCTCCGGACGCCAGCCCTCCGGCCCGCCGCTGGCGCCGCGGGGCAGGCCATGGGTGATGACCTTGCTGGCCACGAAGGGATGCGGCACCACACCGCCGAACAGGTCGTCCTCGCCCTCGATTCCCAGGCGCGCGGCCTGGGCCGCGGTGAGGGTTTCGTCGGGCACGAAATAGGGGCGGAACGTCGTGGGGCGCGACGGATCGAAGGAGCCCGCATAGTCCCAGCCCAACAGCTGCGCCAGCCGCTCGGCGACCCATGCCTGCGAGGCATGCTCGTGCCCGCTGCGCGGATGTCCGCTGGCGCACACCGTCACTACCGAGCGCGGCGCGCCGCGGGTCTGGAAAGGCCTCATGCCGTGGCTCTCGGGGGAAGGACGCCGCGCACGCTGCGGGCTGTGCGGTGAAACGGATGCGAAGGCCGGGCACGGCTTGACGCCACGACGACGCCATGCCGACGGAGCGCAGCCGAGGATGCAGGACCAGCCGACCGTCCAATGGAGGACCGCCCATGGCAAGCCAACGTTCCAGCAAGCGCCCGAACCCGCCGCAGAGCCAGCGTCGCCAGCCCGGCTCCCAGAAGAAGATGGATCCGCAGCCGGTGGTGGTGCGCAAGGGCTACCAGGGCAGCGGGCGCCTGCGCGGACGCGTGGCGCTGGTCACTGGCGGTGACAGCGGCATCGGCCAGGCCGTGGCCGTGCATTTCGCGCTGGAAGGGGCGCAGGTGGCGATCGCGTGGTTGTCGCCGCAGGAAGCCGAGGATGCGGCGCGCACCGTGGAAATGATCGAGGCGGCGGGCGGGCAGTGCCTGTCGCTGCGCGCGGACCTGCGCAAGCCGGCGCAGTGCGAGCGGGTGGTCAGGCGCACCGTCGCGCAGTTCGGCCGCCTGGACGTGCTGGTCAACAACCACGCCCAGCAGTACCCGGTGGAGGAGGCCGAGGAGCTCACTCCGCAGCGCGTGCGCGACACGTTCGAGAACAACCTGTTCTCGTTCTTCTACCTGGTCGACGCCGCGCTGCCCCACCTGCGCCGCGGCAGCTGCATCATCAATACCGGCTCGGTCACCGGCGTGCGCGGGCACGGCACGCTGCTGGACTACGCGTCCACCAAGGGTGCGATCCACGCCATGACCTTCTCGCTGGCGCAGTCGCTGGCCGACCGCGGCATCCGGGTCAACGCGGTGGCGCCGGGGCCGATCTGGACGCCGCTGATCCCCGCTTCGTTCAAGCCCAAGCAGGTCGCCGAGTTCGGGGCGGACACGCTCATGAAGCGCCCGGGGCAACCGGCGGAGGTCGCCCCGGCCTATGTCTACCTCGCCAGCGAGGATGCCAGCTTCGTCACCGGCCAGGTGCTGCACGTCAACGGCGGCAGCCGCATCGGCGGCTGAACCTCACGCGGGGCGTGCGAAGAGCACGCCCCATGCCGGCAGCTGCGCGCGCCCGCCGTCCACGCTGGCCGGGGCGTGGTGCTCGAGCGGCTGCAGCTGCCAGTCGCCGGCGGGCAAGGCCATGGCCGCCGGCGCCGCCGAAAGGTTGAACGCGCACAGCATCCGCTGGCCGTCCAGTTCACGCTCGAACGCCAGCACCGGCTCGGGCGTTTCCAGGAAGCGGATCGAGCCGCCCACCAGCGCCGGCTGCTGCCGGCGCCAGCGCATGAACGCGCGGAAGGCCTGCAGCACCGAGTCCGGATCGGCCTCCTGCCGCTCCACCGCGAGTGGCCGATGCGCATCCGGCACCGGCAGCCACGGCGCCGCCGTGCTGAAGCCGGCATCGTCCGAATCCTTCCATGGCATCGGCGTGCGGCATCCGTCGCGGCCCTTGAACGCCGGCCAGAAGGTGATGCCGTAGGGATCGCGCAGCGCCTCGAACGGGACATCGGCCTCGGGCAGGCCGAGCTCCTCGCCCTGGTAGATGCAGACCGAGCCGCGCAGCGAGCAGACCATCGCCGCGAGCATGCGCGCCAGCTGTGGCGGGGCCTGGTCGCCGCCCCAGCGGGTGACCGCGCGGCGCACGTCGTGGTTGGACACCGCCCAGCACGGCCAGCCCTGGGTCATCGCCGCCTCCAGGCGCTGGACCGTGCCGCGGATGTAGCCGGCACTGAAGTCGTCCACCAGCAGCTCGAAGCTGTAGCCCATGTCCAGGCGGCGGCCGGAGGTGTACTCGGCGGTGGTGGCCAGCGAGTCCTCCGAGGAGATCTCGCCCAGGGTCACCGCGCCGGGGTACCGGTCCATCAGCCGGCGCAGGTCTTCCAGGAAGCCGATGTTCTCCGGACGGGTGTTGTTGAAGTAGTGGTACTGGAACGCGTAGGGGTTGTCCGGGCTGAAGCCGCGGCCCACCCGCTCGGACGCCGGCTTGGCCGGGTTGTCGCGCAGCTGCGCGTCGTTGAAGCAGAAGTTGATGGAGTCCAGGCGGAACCCGTCCACGCCGCGGTCCAGCCAGAACTTCACGTAATCCAGGGTCGCCTGGCGCACTTCCGGGTTGTGGAAGTTCAGGTCCGGCTGCGAGCTCAGGAAGTTGTGCAGGTAGTACTGGCAGCGGCGCGGATCCCAGCGCCAGGCCACGCCACCGAAGATCGACATCCAGTTGTTGGGAGGAGTGCCGTCCTCCCTGGCATCGGCCCACACGTACCAGTCGGCCTTCGGGTTGGTCCGGTCCTGGCGGCTCTCCAGGAACCAGGGGTGCTGGTCGGAGGTGTGGCTGAACACCTGGTCAATCATCACCTTCAGCCCCAGGGTGTGGGCCTTGGCCAGCAGGCGGTCGAAGTCCGCGAGGTCGCCGAACAGCGGGTCCACGTCGCGCTGGTCGGCGATGTCGTAGCCGAAGTCGGCCATCGGCGACCTGAAGAACGGCGAGATCCAGATGGCATCCACGCCCAGCGAGGCCACGTAGTCCAGCCGCTCGGTGATGCCGGGCAGGTCGCCCACGCCGTCGCCGTTGGTGTCGAGGAAGCTGCGGGGATAGATCTGGTAGATGACGGCGCCGCGCCACCACGGGGTATCGGACATTGAATGGACCATCGTCAGCTGGCGCCGCGTTCCAACGCGGCAGGAGGTGGGGATGCGGGCAGGATGCGGGGCCCCCAGCCCGCGCTTGGCGGGCTGGCCCGGTGCGTACGTCGCGCTGCCGGCCCGGGCCCCGGCAGCGCGTGGCTATGGTAGGGGCGGCCCCCGCCGCCGGCGCCAGGTTGCATACGTATTCATCCGGCAGGCGTCACTGCGGCACGAAGCGCACGGCCTGGCCGCCGCCGCGGCCGAGGCGCAGCTCCAGCACGTCGCCGGCGCCCACCTCGCGGGTCTCGTGCACGAACGCGAACGGCCGGTGCTCCCAGTCGGCACCGTCGCCGTCGCGGTAGATCTCGGCCCGGTAGCGGCGGCCGGCATCCAGGAACGACAGGGGCGCCCGGAGCACGCGCGGGGTGTCGTCGCCCACCGCGCCGAGGAACCACTCTTCGCTGCCGCGAGCCTTGCGCGCCAGCACCGCGTACTCGCCGACGGCACCATCGACCATGCGGCTCTCTTCCCAGTCCACCGCCACGTCGCGGATGAACTTCAGTGCCTGCGGCTGCCTGGCGTAGTGCTCGGGCAGGTCGGCGACCATCTGGATCGGGCTGTACAGCACCACGTACAGCGCCAGCTGCTTGGCCAGGGTGCTGCGCAGTTTCTGGCCGTTGCGCCCGGTGAGGCTGACGATGCCCGGGGTGAAGTCCATCGGCCCGGCCAGCATGCGGGTGAACACCAGGGTGGCCTCGTGCTCCGGCGGGTTGGGCGGATCGGCCCAGGCGGCGAACTCCATGCCGCGCGCGCCCTCGCGCGAGACCGCGTTGGGCCAGGTGCGGCGGATGCCGGTGTCCTTGAACGGCTCGTGCGCGTTGATCGCGATCCGGCGCTCGGCGGCGGCCTGGAGCACGCGCAGGTGGTGGTTGCTCATCCACTGGCTCTCGTGCCACTCGCGCACGATCGGGCCGCCGGTGTGGTCCTGGCGCTGGATGTCGCCGGCGTCGCACACGTAGCCGGTCTTGACCACGTCCACGCCGTTGCGCGCGTACAGGTCCAGCGCCGCCTCCAGCTGGCGCTCGTAGTGGCTTACCGCGCAGGCGGTCTCGTGGTGGCCGACCAGGTGTACGCCCTTGCCGGCGGCGTATTGCGCCAGCGTCGGCAGATCGAAGTCGGGCGTGGAGCGGGTGAAGTCGAAGCCCCAGCCGTTGGCGAACCAGTTGCCGTCCCAGCCCGGGTTCCAGCCTTCCACCAGCACGCCGCGGAAGCCATTGGCGGCGGCGAAGTCGATGTAGCGGCGGGTGTTGGCGTTGGTCGCGCCGTGCTTCGGGCCGGTCGCCCAGGTCTCGGTTTCCAGGTGCAGCGACCACCACACACCCACGTACTTGGCCGGGGTGAACCAGCCCACGTCGCCGATGGCGTTGGGTTCGTTGAGGTTGAGGATGAGGCTGGATTCGACCAGGTCGCCCGCACGCTCGCCGATCTGGATGGTGCGCCACGGGGTGGCGAACGGCGCGGTGCGCACCACCGCCGGGCCGTCGCTGGAGGGCGTGAGCGCGGCGCGCAGCACGTTGCCGTCGCCGCGGGCCAGGTTCATGCCAGCGTAGTCGACCAGCGCCGCTTCGTGGATGGATACGTGCACGCCGTCGCCGGTGCGCAGGGTCAGCGGCGTCTGCGCGGTGCCGATCTCGCGCAGGGCAGTGCGCTGGTAGAGGTACTCCTCGCGGTTCCACTCCATCGCCGGGATCCACCAGGCGGTGGTGCGGTCGAGGTCGGCCAGGGTGAACTCGGTCAGCTCCTGGCGGATCTGGACCTTGCCGACACGGGCCTCCGGGAATTCGTAACGGAAGCCGACGCCATCGTCATAGACCCGGAACACGACGTCGATCCGCCGCGGCGGCTGGCCGGCGACGGCCGGACGCTCCGCGAAACGGGCCCACAGCTCGTTGTAGTGGTTGCGGGTCAGGCGGCGTTCGCCCCAGGGCTGTTCCCACGTTTCATCGAAACTGCTGCTGGAATGGTCGACCAGCTCGAGGTTGCGTTCCAGGCGACCATCACCGAGCACCAGGCCCAGGCGCGAGGGCGCGATCACCGGCCTGCCCCTGTGCTCGATCCGGTAGGCCAGCCGGTCCTCGTGTTGCGCCTCGAGGGTGACCGCCAGCACCTGGCCGGGCGATTCGATCCGCGCCAGGTCGCGCGCGTGCACGGGCAGCGCGGCGGCCAGCCCCAGAAGGGCGAGCATCGCGCCGGGGCGGCGCAGCGGGCTTGGTTCGGACATGGGCTTATTCCAGGACATAGACGAGGACGGTGCGCGGCGGGACGGTGAAGGTGCCGCTGCGCGGATCCCACTGCGCCTCGCGCACGCGCGGGTCGTAGGCGTCGGCCGCGCGCTGCCTGGGGTGCAGGACCCAGCGCCGGCCGCGCTGCTCCGGGACCGCCAGCTGCTGGGGTTCGGGCGAGGCGTTGAGCAGGTACAGGATGGCGTCGAAGTTCGCGCCGGGATGGCCGCGGCCATCGAGCAGGCCGGCGACCAGCACCGGGTTCTGGGCCGGGCCGCTGCCGGGAAAGCTCAACCGGCGCGAGATCTCCTCGGCGGTGCGCAGGCGGAACAGGCTGGAGCTGGCGCGGATCGCCAGCAGCTGGCGCAGCGCGTCGCGGGCGAAGGCGATGTCTTCCGGCGCAGGACGCAGCGCCGGGTCGGCCAGGCGCGGGGCCATCCACTCCCAGTCCGCGCCGTTGCCCGGGGCCGGCGGCAGCCCGGTGCCGAAATGGTTGTCGCGGTAGGTCCAGTCCAGGCGGTTGAACCAGTCGCCGGAGTTGTAGCTGTTGCGGTCCAGCGACTTGGAGCGCAGCGTGTCCACGCCGGCGTGGAAGTAGGCCACGCCCTGGCTCAGCGCGGTGGTGGCCATGCCCAGCACCTGCACCCGTGCACGCTCCGCCGCCGGCGTTTCCTGCGGCAGGCGGTAGGCGTTGAGGTCGTACAGGGTCTCGTTGTCGTGGTTCTCCACGTAGTTGACCACCTCGTCGGGGGCGTGCGCGTAGCCGGCCGGCTGGCCGTTGTAGTCCACCGCGTGCAGTGGGCGCGGCCCGTCGACGGTGTCCAGCACGTAGTCGCGCAGGGTGCCGGCCAGGCCGGCGCGGACCAGGTCGGCGGCGCGCAGCAGGGCCGCGCGGGCCTGGGCCGGGTCGTCGCCGGCGGTCAGCTCGTTGGGCGTATAGCCCAGGCCATTGAGCCAGCCCTGGCGGGCGATGCGGTCGCGGCCGCTGTCGCCGGGGCTGCCGCCGCGCAGGGCATCGCGGCCCCGGTCGCTGAAGGTGCCGATGCCGCTGCCACCCAGCGACAGCTGCGAGGCCTGCACGAAACGCGCCCCGTCGGCGACCTCGCCGAAATTCCAGCCCTCGCCGAACAGTTGCACGTGCCGGCCGGCGGCGGCGTTCACCCGCTGCTGCAGCACTTCCATCGCCGCGCGCGGCTGGTGGCCCATCAGGTCGAAGCGGAAGGAGTCGATGCGGTAATGCCGCACCCACAGCTCGGCCGAATCGATCATCAGGCGCGCCATCATCGCGTGCTCGGTGGCGGTGTTGGCGCAGCAGGTGCTGGTTTCCACCACGCCGGCGGCGTCCAGGCGGTGGTAGTAGCCGGGGACGATCCGGTCCAGCACCGAGCCGCGCGCCTGGCCGGAGGCGAAGGTGTGGTTGTAGACCACGTCCATGCCTACGCGCAGGCCCATCCGGTGCAGGGCCATGACCATCGCCCGGAACTCGCGGATGCGCACCGCACCGTCGGAAGGATCGCTGGCGTAGCTGCCCTCCGGCGCATTGAAGTGGAACGGGTCGTAGCCCCAGTTGAAGCAGTCGCGGCCGGCCACCGCCACCACCGCCTGCTGCTGCAGCGGGCTGTCTGCGGGGGCATCCGGTATTTCCGGGGTGACGCAGCCGTCCTCCGGCACGCTGGCGATGTCGTAGACCGGCAGCAGGTGCACGTCGGTCAGCCCGGCCCGGGCGAGAGCGCGCAGGTGGGCGATGCCGTCGCTGTCTTCGGCGGCGAACGCCAGGTAGCGCCCGCGCAGTTGCACGGGCACGGTGGCGTCGTTGATCGAGAAATCGCGCACGTGCAGCTCGTACACCGACATGTCCACCTGCGCCGCCAGCGCCGGTGGGCGCGGGGCATCGGCCCAGCCGTCGGGCATCAGGTCCGGGTCATCGAGGTCGGCGATGTAGCTGCGGCGCGAGTCGGTGCCCAGGCTGACCGAGTACGGATCGGTGACGCGGTTGCGCACCAGGCCGGTGCCGGGTGCATGCACGTCCACCATCCAGGTGTAGTAGCTGCCACGCAGGTCGGCCGGAACCTGCAGCGACCACATGCCGGTCGCCGGGTCGAATCCGGCGGCAAGGTGGCGCGCGGCCGGGCCGCTGTCGTCCGGATATACGCAGACCGCGGCCGCCCGGGCGGTCGGCGCCCACAGGCTAAAGCGGGTGCCGCCGGCCGACGGGTAGGCGCCCGGCATGGGGGCCCCGGGCGCGGCCGAGTAGAGGTCGTCCATCGCGCCGGGCAGCTGGGTGGCGGTGGCCTCCAGCACGCGGCCACCCGCGTCCTCGCGCACCAGCACCAGCGCCTGCCGGTGCAGGGCGCGCAGTGCCTCGTCATCCAGGTCCACGGCGAGGGTGGCGCCCGGGCCGACGTTGGCAAAACGCCGGGTAACGCCCGTATCGGGCGGGCCGGCGTGGCCAAGTTCGATCCTGCGCACCGCGCCGCGCACGCGGCCGCCGACCACCGTTTCCGGCTTTACGGTGCCTGCGTACAGGGCGTAGCGCGAA
>JBQGEI010000288.1:0-2091 GCA_052039535.1 Pseudoxanthomonas sp. | reverse complement strand
ACTTCGGCAAAGCTGGGCAAGGCCTTCATGCGCCGCGCGTAGTCCTGCAGCGCCGGCCAGTGGTCGGTCGGCCGGGGCATGTTGCGCGACCAGCGCATCAGCATGGTCAGCACGAAGTCCCCAGCCGTGCGCTGCGCGCCGCGCAGCTAGTGGCCACCGCTCCGCTCCAGGTGCTCGGCCACCTGCTGCCAGGCCGCTTCAAGCGCGATGCGTGCCTGGGCCTTGGCCGCCTCCCCGTTGCCCGGGCCAGCCGGCTCGGCCGGATAGAACCAGGCGCGGTAGTGCGGCATCAGCGTGTATACGCAGAAGCACATCCAGCGGTAGTAGTCGCCACGCGCCGGCGTGCCGGGCGCCGGCGCCAGCCCGGCCTGCGGATGCAGGTCGGCCAGGTGCATGGCGATGGCGACCGACTCGGTCAGCACCTGGCCGTCGATCACCAGGGTGGGCACGCGGCCGGCAGGATTGAGCGCCAGGTATCCAGGCGACTTGTGTTCGAGCCGGTCGAAATCCAGCTTGCGCAGGTCGTGTTCGACACCCAGCTCGATCAGCAGCCAGTGCACGACCAGCGAGGCGGTGCTCTGTGAACCATAGAGGACGACGGGCATCGCGCGATTCCTGGCAGGGGACCGGCCGATTATCACCCTGCCCGCCCCAACGAGAACGGGCCGGCATTGCTGCCGGCCCGTCCGTGCGCAGCGATGTTGCCTGCCCTCAGGCCACGACCACCGGGATCTTGCCGATCCGCGCCTGCCACTGCTTCGGGCCGGTCTTGTGCACCGACTCGCCGGTGGCATCGACCGCCACGGTGACCGGCATGTCCTTGACCTCGAACTCGTAGATCGCCTCCATGCCCAGGTCCTCGAACGCCAGCACCCGGCTGGCCTTGATCGCCTTGGACACCAGGTACGCCGAGCCGCCCACGGCCATCAGGTACACCGCCTTGTTGTCGCGGATCGCCTCGATCGCCGCGTCGCCGCGCTCGGACTTGCCGACCATGCCCAGCAGGCCGGTCTGCTCCAGCATCTGCCGGGTGAACTTGTCCATGCGCGTGGCGGTGGTCGGGCCGGCCGGGCCGACGACCTCGTCGCGCACCGGGTCGACGGGGCCGACGTAGTAGATGAAGCGGTTGGTGAAGTCCACCGGCAGCTTCTCGCCGCGGCCCAGCATGTCGACCATGCGCTTGTGCGCGGCGTCGCGACCGGTCAGCAGCTTGCCGTTGAGCAGCAGCACCTCGCCGGGCCTGAAGCTGGCCACTTCCTCGCGGGTGATGCTGTCCAGGTCCACGCGGCGGGCGTTGGCCGGGTTGTAGGTCAGCCTGGGCCAGTCCTCCAGCGAGGGCGGATCCAGCGCCACCGGGCCGCTGCCGTCGAGGGTGAAGTGGGCGTGGCGGGTGGCGGCGCAGTTGGGGATCAGGGCCACCGGCAGGTTGGCCGCGTGGGTCGGGTAATCCTTGATCTTGATGTCCAGTACCGTGGTCAGGCCGCCCAGGCCCTGGGCGCCGATGCCCAGCGCGTTGACCTTCTCGTACAGCTCCAGGCGCAGCTCCTCGACCCGGTTGGACGGGCCGCGGGCAACCAGTTCCTGGATGTCGATCGGCTCCATCAGCGCTTCCTTGGCCAGCAGCATCGCCTTCTCGGCGGTGCCGCCGATGCCGATGCCGAGCATGCCCGGCGGGCACCAGCCGGCGCCCATGGTCGGCACGGTCTTCATCACCCAGTCCACGATGGAGTCGGACGGGTTGAGCATGGCGAACTTGCTCTTGGCTTCCGAACCGCCGCCCTTGGCGGCCACGATCACGTCCACCGTGTTGCCGGGGACGATCTTGACGTTGACCACGGCCGGGGTGTTGTCGCGGGTATTGAGGCGCTTGCCGGCCGGGTCGGCCAGCACCGAGGCGCGCAGCTTGTTGTCCGGATGGTTGTAGGCGCGGCGCACGCCCTCGTTGACCATGTCCTCCACGCCCATGGTCGCGTCGTCCCAGCGAACGTGCATGCCCACTTCCAGGAACACGGTGACGATGCCGGTGTCCTGGCAGATCGGGCGGTGGCCTTCGGCGCACATGCGCGAGTTGATCAGGATCTGCGCCATCGC
>JBQGEI010000287.1:0-13883 GCA_052039535.1 Pseudoxanthomonas sp. | reverse complement strand
ATCCAGGCCGTGTACGTGCCCGCCGACGACCTGACCGACCCGTCGCCGGCGACCACCTTCGCCCACCTCGACGCCACCGTCGTGCTGTCGCGAAACATCGCCGCGCTGGGTATCTACCCGGCGGTGGACCCGCTGGATTCGACCAGCCGCCAGCTGGACCCGAACGTCATCGGCCACGAGCACTACGACACCGCCCGCCGCGTGCAGGCCACGCTCCAGAAGTACAAGGAGCTGAAGGACATCATCGCGATCCTGGGCATGGACGAACTGTCCGAAGAGGACAAGCTGGCCGTGTCGCGCGCGCGCAAGATCGAGCGCTTCTTCAGCCAGCCGTTCCACGTGGCCGAGGTGTTCACCGGCTCGCCGGGCAAGTACGTCTCGCTGAAGGACACCATCCGCGGCTTCAAGGGCATCGTGGACGGCGAGTACGACCACCTGCCGGAGCAGGCGTTCTACATGGTCGGCACCATCGAGGAAGCGGCCGAGAAGGCGAAGAAGATCTCCGCCTAAGCGGGGTCTTCAGGGGGTCCGTGGCATGTGACCGTGCGCCGTCGGGCGCCGGCCACCCGCCGCGGTCCATCTCCACCCATCACGTCCAGCGAGCAGAACGAGCGATCCCATGACCACCATCCGTTGCGACATCGTCAGCGCCGAGCAGGAGATTTTCCACGGCGAAGCCACCCTGGTCGTGGCCACCGGCGAGCTGGGCGAGCTGGGCATCGCACCGCGCCACGCGCCGCTGATCACCCGCCTCAAGCCGGGCAAGGTGGTGGTGACGCTGCCGGACGGCTCGCACCTGGATTTCGCCATTTCCGGCGGCATCCTCGAGGTGCAGCCACAGGTGGTGACCGTGCTGGCCGATACCGCCATCCGCGCCGAGGACATCGACGAGGCCTCGGTGCGCAAGGCGAAGGAAGAAGCCGAGCGCGTGCTGGCCAACCGCAGCGAGGCGATCGAAGTGGCAGAGGCGCAGCAGCGCCTGGCCGAGGTCACCGCCCAGCTGCAGGCGCTGGAGCGCCTGCGTCGCACCCTCAAGCACTGACGGCCTGCCCAGGCCTGGGCAGGGCATGGTTACCGCGAACGCCGGCCCCTGGGCCGGCGTTCTGCGTTTCCCGATAGGCAATGACAGCGTCGGGGGCGCGCGGGCTTCGGACGGAGCCGCGGCAGCGCGAGGGGGTTTATGGCGCATCGCGCGTTGTGCGTCCTGCCCCAAGGCGCGGGCGCAGCACATCGATGCGCTGCGTGCGCCAGACCCGGCACTGCCGCGCCTTCCGGTGCGTTCGGGCGGTCACTCCGCGCCCGGCCCACGTGCATGGACGCGGACGTTCGGCAGCATGCGCGCCCGTGGCGCGCGCGCAAAGCCGCCTCCCCACGGAGGAGAGGACTCGCTGATCCGGGCTGCCTGCGCCCCACCGCGATAAACTCGCCCGGTCCCCACCCCGCACCCCCCGCGCCCATGACCATCACCCCGCAGGAAGCCCTGCAACGCACCATCGAACACCGCGAGATCTTCCACGACGAGATGGTCGACCTCATGCGCCAGATCATGGGCGGTGAGGTGTCGGCGGTGATGGCCGCGGCCATCCTCACCGGGCTGCGGGTGAAGAAGGAAACCGTAGGCGAGATCGCCGGCGCGGCGACGGTGATGCGCGAGTTCTCGCGCAAGGTCGAGGTGGCCGACCGCCGCCACCTGGTCGACATCGTCGGCACCGGCGGCGACGGCTCGCGCACCTTCAACATCTCCACCTGCGCGATGTTCGTGGCCGCCGGTGCCGGCGCGCGCGTGGCCAAGCACGGCGGCCGCAGCGTCTCCTCCAGCTCCGGCGCCGCCGACGTGCTGGAAGCCCTGGGCGCGGCGATCGAGCTGCAGCCGGAACAGGTGGCGCAATCCATCCTCCGCAGCGGCATCGGCTTCATGTACGCGCCGATCCACCATCCGGCGATGAAGGTGGTCGCGCCGGTTCGGCGCGAGATGGGGGTGCGCACGATCTTCAACATCCTCGGTCCGCTGACCAACCCCGCCGGTGCGCCGAACATCCTGATGGGCGTGTTCCACCCGGACCTGGTCGGCATCCAGGCGCGCGTGCTGCAGGAGCTCGGTGCCGAACGCGCGCTGGTGGTGTGGGGCCGCGACGGGATGGACGAGATCTCGCTGGGCGCGGCCACCCTGGTCGGCGAACTGCGCGACGGCAAGGTGCGCGAGTACGAGATCCACCCGGAGGACTTCGGCATCGCCATGTCCGCCAGCCGCAACCTCAGGGTCGACGATGCCGCGCAGTCACGCGGCATGCTGCTCGGCGTGCTGGATGGTGCCTCAGGCCCGGCCCGCGACATCGTCCTGCTCAACGCCGCCGCGGCGCTGTACGTGTCCGGCGTGGCGAGCGACATCGCCGACGGCATCGGGCGTGCGCGCTCGTCGATCGATTCGGGCGCCGCCCGCGCCGCACTGGACCGCTACGCGCAGACCAGCCGCGACCTGGCCGCCGGGGTGGCCGTGGCATGAGGGACGGTGGCGGGGCCACGCTGCCGGTGCCTGCGTAGGACGGGGGCGCACGCTGCGGTGGCCGGCGCCAGCCGGAGCCGGAGCGGCGCGAGCCGGGAGACCCGCCCGGGGGCCGCTGCGCGCTGCCGAGGGGTTCGCACCGTCGTGTCGCCCCGGCAGGGCGAGGCGACGAACGCCGCCTGGCGGGCGCGTGCCGGGCACGCGGAAAGCCGCCGCCACGGTGCACGGGTGACGTATGACGCATGGGCATCGGAGCGCGCCGTGCGAACAGCCGGATGCCGCGGGGTGGGCCCGGCGGCCCCGGGGCGCCACCCCGGGCGCCTCGTGCGAGAATGCCGGTCCCGGCCGCGGCCGGGTGCCGCGCCATACAGGGAACCCATGAGCGACATCCTGCAGACCATCCTGGCCCGCAAGGCCGAAGAGATCGCCGCGCGCCGCGCGAGCCTGCCGCTGGCCGAGGTGGCCGCACGTGCCCGTGACGCCGGGCCGGTCCGTGGTTTTGCCGCGGCGCTGCAGGCGGCCATCGCCCAGGGGGATCCGGCGGTGATCGCCGAGGTCAAGAAGGCCAGCCCGTCCAAGGGGGTGATCCGTCCGGACTTCCGCCCGTCCGAGATCGCCGTCAGCTACGAGTTCGGCGGCGCTTCCTGCCTGTCGGTGCTCACCGACGTGGATTTCTTCCAGGGCGCCGACGCATACCTCCAGCAGGCGCGTGCCGCCTGCACCCTGCCGGTGCTGCGCAAGGATTTCACGATCGATCCCTACCAGGTGCACGAGGCGCGCATGCTCGGCGCCGACTGCATCCTGCTGATCGTGGCGGCGCTGGACGACGGCCAGCTGGCCGAGCTGTCCGGCATCGCGCTGGAGCTCGGCATGGACGTGCTGGTCGAGGTCCACGACATCGACGAACTGGAGCGGGCGATCCAGGTGCCGGTGCCGCTGGTGGGCATCAACAACCGCAACCTGCGCACCTTCGAGGTTTCGCTGGATGTGACCCTGCAGATGAAGGGCGCGGTGCCGCGCGACCGCCTGCTGGTCACCGAGAGCGGCATTGTCGCCCCGCCGGACGTGGCCCGGATGCGCGAGGCTGGCGTGCACGCCTTCCTGGTCGGCGAGGCGTTCATGCGCGCCGAGGAGCCCGGCGAGGCCCTGCGGCAGCTGTTCTTCGAGCCATGACCAGGGAGCGCTGGCCCGAGCCGAAGGCCGACGCCCCGCTGGTGGTGTTCGACTTCGACCACACCCTCTATGACGGGGACTCCGGCAGCCACCTGTTCGCGTGGATGATCCGCCGCAACCCGCTGCGGGTGCTGGCCGCATTGCTGGCCACGCCGATCCTGGGGCCGATGGTGGCGTTCCTGCCGACCCGGCGCTGGGGCATCTCCGGTTACGTCTGGATCGGCAGCTTCGGCATGCACCGGGTGCGCGAGTTCGACCGCGTGATCGACCGTTACGTGGCCACCCACCGCGGGCAGATCGCCTCGCGCCTGCTGCCTACCGCGCTGGAGGTGTTCGCTTACCACCGCAGCCGCGGCGACCGGGTCGTCGTGGCCACCGGCGCGCCGCCGGAGCTTGCGCGCGCGATCCTGGGCTTCGTCGCCCACGCGGACGTGCCGGTGGTGGGGACCGAGGTGGGCCCGCGCCTGGGCGGGGTCAAGGCCACGCGCCACTGCCACAACGAGGAAAAGGTGCGGATGCTGCGCGAGCGCGGGTACTCGGGGATCGAGATGGCCTACAGCGACAGCACCGCGGACCTGCCGCTGCTGCAGGCCGCGCGCCAGCCGGTGGTGGTCAATCCCAAGCGCGGCCGCGAGGCGTTCTTCCGCAACGTGCTGCCGGCCGGAACGCCGATCCTCAACTGGGGTTGCAAGGACCGCGGCGGGGACTCGCCGCAGGCCTGAGCCTGCAGCGGTTGAACGGTTCAGCGGGTGCCGTACACCACGACGGTCTTGCCGCGCGCGTGCAGCTGGCCGTCGGCCTGCAGCTTCTTCAGCACGCGCCCGGCCATCTCGCGCGAGCAGCCCACCAGGCGCGCCAGTTCCTGGCGCGAGACGCGCAGCTGGGTGCCCTGCGGATGGCTCATGGCGTCCGGCTCGCGGGCCAGGTCATGCAGGGTGCGCACGATGCGGTCGGTGACGTCCAGGAACGCCAGGCGGCTGGCCTTGCGGCTGGTGGTCAGCAGCCGCCGCGAGAGCTGCACGCCGATCGAATAGAGCAGCCGCGGGGCATCGGCCGACAGTGCGCCGAGCATCAGCTGCTGCAGCCGCTCATAGCTGATCTCCGCCAGCTCGCAGGCCGCGCGCGTGCGCAGGATGACCTCGCGGCTGTCCGATTCGATGAACAGGCCCATTTCGCCGACGAACTCGCCCGGGCCGTAATACCCCAGCACCAGTTCGCGACCGTCTTCCTCCTCGGCGATGATGCTGACCGAGCCGTTGACCACGTAGTAGAGCGTGCCTGCCGGATCCCCGGGCCGGAACACGTCGGTCCGGTTGGGATAGCGGCGACGCTGGCAGTGGACCAGGAAGCGGTCGATGACTGCCTGGTCCAGCGAGAGCGGACTGCTGGCGAATCGCACGGGAGACACGGCGGAAGAGTTCCTGGCGTTCATGAACAGGGGTGCTGGCGATGCCGAAGGGTACCCCCCCGCGGCCCGGCGGGCAAACACATCCGGTGGTCGCGTACCCCCTTCACCGGGTTTGCTTCATAATCCCCCGTTTCCCACCCCCCAGAGGCATGACCGCCGTGGTCAAACCCCTGCCGCGCCTGAGGCTGCAAGGCTTCAACAACCTCACCAAAGCGCTGAGCTTCAACATCTACGACGTCTGCTACGCGGTGTCCGAGGACGAGCGCCAGCGCTACATCGAATACATCGATGAGGCCTACAACGCCGACCGCCTGACCCAGATCCTGACCGACGTGGCCAGCATCATCGGTGCCAACATCCTCAACGTGGCCCGCCAGGACTACGACCCGCAGGGTGCCTCGGTGACCATCCTCATTTCCGAGGAGCCGGTGATCGACAAGAAGGCGGCGGGCAAGGAGGTCATCTCCGACGCGGTGGTCGCGCACATGGACAAGAGCCACATCACCGTCCATACGTATCCGGAAACGCATCCGCAGAACGGCATCGCGACCTTCCGCGCGGACATCGACGTGGCCACCTGCGGCGTGATCTCGCCGCTGAAGGCGCTGAACTACCTGATCGAGAGCTTCGAGTCGGACATCGTGGTGATGGACTACCGCGTGCGTGGCTTCACCCGCGACGTGAAGGGCAAGAAGCACTACATCGACCACAAGATCAACTCGATCCAGGACTACCTGTCCAAGAGCATCAAGTCGCCGTACGAGATGATCGACGTGAACGTCTACCAGGAGAACATCTTCCACACGAAGATGCACCTGAAGGAGTTCGACCTGGACACCTACCTGTTCGAGGAGAAGGCGCGCAACCTTTCCTTCAAGGAGCGGATGCGGGTCGAGGCGCTGCTCAAGCGCGAGATCGAGGAACTGTTCCACGGCCGCAACCTGGTCGAGTAACGGGTTACGCGCGGTTGTACCGGGGCGGTGCACGCCGGCCCGGTGCATGTGGACAAGGCGGGACGACCCGCCCGCGGCAGGCGCCGCGAACGCAGGACCGACGGCGGTCCGGAACCAGGTTCCGGGCCGCTTTTTCGTTGGCGCCCGCGGGCCACGACAGGAGAAGAAGGTATGCCTTGGGTTTATCTGGTGCTGGCCGGGCTGCTGGAAGTGGTGTGGGCAGTCGGCCTGAAGTACTCGGAAGGCTTCACCCGACCCTGGCCGAGCGTGATCACCGGCGTCGCCATGGTCGCCAGCTTCTGGTTGCTGGCCACCGCGCTGAAGAGCATTCCACTCGGCACCGGTTACGCAGTGTGGGTGGGCATCGGCGCGGTCGGCACGGCGCTGCTGGGAATGGTCGTGTTCAAGGAGCCGGCGACCACGGCGCGGCTGGTGTGCATCGGCCTGATCGTGGCGGGCATTGCAGGCCTGAAGCTGGCCACTCCCTCGCTGCCCGCCTGAGCGGCTCAGATCCGGTACGCGACCAGCTTCATCAGCCGCGAGGCTCCGGCCATCATGGTCGGGATCGGGGGCGGCAGCACCCGTGCGCCGGCGGCCTCGGCATGGTCGGCGTGGCGCGCCTCGTCCTGCTTCATCACCCGGATGATCTGCCGGCTGCGCTGGTCGCCGGCCGGCAGGGTTTCCAGGTGCTCGTCCAGATGGGCTTCCACCTGGCGTTCGGTCTCCACCACGAAGCCAAGGTTCCAGCCGTCGCCGCGCAGGCCTGCCAGGCTGCCGATGGCGTAGCTGCCGGCGTACCACAGCGGGTTGAACAGGCTCGGGCGGCTGTCCAGCTCGCGCAGGCGCTGGGCGCACCACGCCAGGTGGTCGGTCTCCTCCTGGGCCGCTTCCAGCAGGTGGGCGCGGGTGGCCGGGTCGCGCGCCACCGCCGCCTGGCCGAAGTACAGGCCCTGGGCGCAGACCTCGCCGACATGATTGATCCGCATCAACCCCGCCGCATGGCGCCGCTCGGGCCTGGGCAGCACCGGATCGGCGGCGTCGGCCGGGCAGGGGCGCTGGGCCGGCGGATCGCCAAGCGTGGTTTCCAGCGCGCGCTGGATCTCCACCAGGACATGGTCGAGCCGGGACAGGTGGCGGGCGGCGGACAGCATGGGAGTCACTCCTGCGGGGTAACGGGATTGTCGGCCCGCCCGCCGCCAGCGCCAAGTGACGGCGGGGGCTTCCCGCGGGGCATCCATCTACGGCCGGTCCTGGCGCGACTTGCACGGCCCCCGCGCGGTGCGCTAACATTCCGCCTCTTTGCTGCACCTTTCACAACGCGAGGCAAAGTTCCGCCCGGGCAATCCGGGACCGGAATCCGCCCGACCAACCTCGAGTTCCCATGAAGACTTACATCGCCAAGTCCGAGACCGTCCAGCGCGACTGGTATCTCGTCGACGCCTCCGGCAAGACCCTGGGCCGCCTGGCCGCCGAGCTTGCCCACCGCCTCCGCGGCAAGCACAAGCCCGTCTACACCCCCCACGTTGATACCGGCGACTACATGGTCGTGGTCAACGCGGACAAGATTGCCGTCACCGGCAACAAGCTGCAGGACAAGATGTATTACCGCTTCACGGGTTACATCGGCAACCTGAAGAGCGAGACCCTGGCCCAGGCGCTGGAGCGCCACCCGGAGCGCGTGATCGAGATCGCGGTCAAGGGCATGTTGCCGAAGGGGCCGCTGGGCCGTGCGATGTACCGCAAGCTCAAGGTCTATTCCGGTTCCGAACACCCGCACGCGGCGCAGCAGCCGAAGCCGCTGGATCTCTGAGGCACATACGATGGCTATCACGCAAAACTACGGCACCGGCCGTCGCAAGTCCTCCACCGCCCGCGTGTTCCTGCGCAAGGGCAGCGGCAACATCACCGTCAACGGCCGTCCGCTGGACGAGTTCTTCGGCCGTGAGACCGCGCGCATGATCGTGCGCCAGCCGCTGGAGCTGACCCAGTCGACCGACAAGTTCGACATCTATGTCACCGCCATCGGCGGCGGCACCACCGGCCAGGCCGGCGCGATCCGCCTGGGCATCGCCCGCGCGCTGGTCGAGTACGACGAGTCGCTGAAGTCCGACCTGCGCAAGGCCGGCTTCATGACCCGCGACGCCCGCGAGGTCGAGCGCAAGAAGGTCGGCCTGCACAAGGCCCGCCGCGCCACGCAGTTCTCCAAGCGCTGATGCGCTGGAGGGTCCGCCTTCTCCGGAAGGCGGGCCGCCAGAAGATGGCATTCCCCATGGAATGCCATCTTTTTCAGCCACCGGAGTGGAATTTCCGGTGGAGGTGGGTATAATCCCCCACCTGCCTACAGCCCCGTCGCCAAGCGGTAAGGCACCTGACTCTGACTCAGGCATTCGGTGGTTCGAATCCATCCGGGGCTGCCAAATACCAGAAGCCCGGCTGAAAAGCCGGGCTTTTTTGTTGTCATGTGATGGCGCATTGGGGATGCCCGGAACATGTACCACCCGCTGCACCATCCAGACAATCCACTGGTCCGCTTCGTCTACCTGCGCACCTTCGGCTTCGTGACCGGCAGCCTCGGCGTTGCCGCCGCGCTGCTGGACCATGGCGCGCCGATGGCGCTGGTGGCGGCGATGTTCGCCAGCTGCTGGGCATGGCCCTGGATCGCGCGGCGGCGGGTGCTGGTGGCGCCGCGGCCGTTGCGCCGGGAGCAGCAGAACCTCGTGCTGGACACCGGGCTGGCGGGCTTCTGGGTCGCGCAGGCGGGGTTCGACCTGGTGCCCACCGCGATGTTCATCGCGCTGATGGGCATGGACCGCATGGTCGAGGGTGGCTGGAAACTGGTCGGGCGGGCGATGGCCTCGATGGCCGCCATGGCGGTGCTGGGCTGGAGCCTGGCCGGGTTTCCCTTCACCCCGCATTCGAGCCTGGCCACCATCGCGTGGTGCCTTCCTTTCCTGGTGCTGTATCCGCTTGGACTGGGCTGGGTGGCGTGGCTGATCTCCGAGCGCCAGCGCCAGCGCAAGCGCGAACTGGAGCAGGACTCGCTGGTGGACTTCCAGACCGGGCTGGCCACCCGCCGGCGCTGGGAGGACGAGGTCGCCCGCCAGATCCGGCGCTTCCACAGCTACGCCACGCCGGCGACGGTGATGATGCTGGACATCGACCACTTCAAGCAGATCAACGACGCGGCCGGGCACGTGGCCGGGGACGAGGTGCTGGCCGAGGTCGCGCGCTGCATCTCCGCGCACCTGGGCCCGGCGGGGATGGCCGGGCGCTACGGTGGCGACGAGTTCGGCATCGTGTTGCCCGGGACCGGGCTGGCGCTGGCCCGCGAAATGGCCGAGCGGCTGCGGCGTGCGGTGACCGACGCGGTCAGCGTGCAGGGCAGGCCGGTGGGCATGAGCATCGGCTTGGCCGAGCTGGGGCCGGGGCTGGATACCGCCAAGGCCTGGACCGCCGCGGCCGATGCCGCGCTCTACCGCGCCAAGCTTGACGGCCGCGGCTGCGTGCGCGATTGAGGGCGCCGCCAGCGGTCGTGCGCTAGCCGCCTGCCGGACGGCATCCCAGCGCCGCCAGCGGCCCGTGCAGCGCCGGCACCTGCATCAGCCACGGCGCAGCGAGGGTCAGCAGTCCGGCGCCCAGGACCAGCATGGCCAGCGTGGTGCGCAGGGCCGGACGTTGCAGCCAGCGGCCCATGCGCGCGCCGGTCCAGGTCAGCGGCAGCATCACCGGCAGCGTGCCCAGGCCGAAGGCCGCCATCACCAGGCCCCCACCCGCGGCACTGGCCTGCAGCCAGGCCACGGTGAGCAGGCCCAGGCTCAGCCCGCAGGGCATCCACCCCCACAGCGCGCCCAGGGCCAGGCGCTTCCAGCTGCGGTCGGCGGGAATCAGCCGGCGTCGCAAGGGCTGCAGCCAGCGCCAGGCCTGCACGCCGGGGCGTCCGAGCAGGTCCAGGCGCCCGCCGCGGTCCAGCAGGCGCAGCGCGACCAGCACCAGGGCCAGGCCGGCGGCCATGCGCAGGCCCACCGCCAGCGCCTCGATCCGGAACAGCCGCAGCACCCCGCCGCCGAAGCCGCCGGCCGCCGTGCCGGCGAGCACGTAGCCGAGGATGCGGCCGGCGTTGGCCTGCCAGGCCACCGTGCGCGGCGCGCCGGCGGCGATCGCATGGAAGCCGGTGGCGATCCCGCCGCACATCACCGCGCAGTGCAGCCCGCCCAGCAGCCCGGCCAGCGTCGCGGCAAGGAGGGTCGGCAGGTCCACCGGGAAGCTCATGGCGCCGGCGGCCGCTCGTCGCCGCGAGGCGGGGCGGGCCGCCCGTCGTCCTCGAGGATGTCCAGTGCCGGGGTGTCCAGGTCGTCGAACTGCCCGCGCCGGACCGCCCAGACGAAGGCCCATACGGCCGCCCCCAGCAGCAGCAGGCTGATCGGGATCAGCAGCAGCAGGACCCTCATGCGCGCACCTCCAGGCCGTCCATCGGCTCGCCGCCGCGGTCGGTGGGCAGGGGCGCCAGCCGCGCCAGCCTCAGCGCGTTGAAGGTCACCAGCAGCGAGGACAGGGCCATGCCCAGTGCGGCGATCCACGGCGTGACCAGGCCCGCGGCCGCCAGCGGCACCGCCAGCACGTTGTAGCCGGCGGCCCAGGCCAGGTTCTGGCGGATGATCGCGCGGGTACGCCGTGCCAGCGACACCGCCGCCGGGATGCGCAACAGGCCTTCGCCGGTGGTCACCAGGTCGGCGGCGCGGTGCGCGAGCGAGGCGCCCTGGCCCATTGCGATGGAGACATCGGCACCGGCCAGCACCGGGGCGTCGTTGAGGCCGTCGCCGACCATCGCCACGACCCGGCCCTGGGCCTGCAGCTGGCGGACCAGGGCCAGCTTGTCCTCCGGCGACTGCCGGGCATGGCGGTGGTCAAGCCCCAGCGGCGCGGCCAGGCGCGCGACCGCGGCCTCGCCGTCGCCGCTGGCCAGGTGCAGGCGCAGGCCCTGCGCGCGCAGCGCGGCCAGGGCGGCGGCGGCATCCGGCCGGGCGCGCTCCTGGAGCGTGAACCGGGCCGCGCCGTGGCGGCCGTCGCCCAGCCACAGCGCGCCATCGTCGGCCCGCGCGGCGGCGAAATCGGCCCGGCCCAGATGCCAGGTGCGGCCGCCGACCACGCCGGACACACCGCGTCCGGGCACGGTCTCCACCGCGCTGGCGGCCAGCCCTGGCGCGGCGCCGGCGAAGGCGGCGGCCAGCGGATGCCCGGTGTCGCGTTCCAGCGCCGCGGCGATGGCCAGCACCGCGGCGCGGTCCATCCCCGGTTCGAGCACCTGGACCTCGGCCAGGACGGGACGGCCGTCGCTGAGGGTGCCGGTCTTGTCGAACACCATGTCGGTGGCGCGGGCCAGGGTTTCCATCGCATCCGGGCCCATCGCCAGCAGCCCGGCCCGTGCCAGCGCCCCGTGCGCGGCGGCCAGCGCCGTGGGTACCGACAGCGACAGCGCGCAGGGGCAGCTGATCACCAGCAGGGCGAGGGTCACTTCCAGCGCGCGTCCGGGCTGCCAGTACCACCAGCCGGCGAACACCAGCGCCGCCACCGGCAGCAGGCCCATGACGAAGCGGCTGCCGATGCGGTCGGCGATGCGCGCCAGGGCCGGGCGGTGCGCCTGCGCCTGCTCGACCAGCCGCGCCAGCTGCGACAGCCGCGTGGCGGTGCCCGTGCAGGTGACCTGCAGCCGCGCGGGCCGCTCGCGGCAGACCGTGCCGGCATAGACGGGCTCGCCCGCGGTGCGCCGCACCGGCGCCGACTCGCCGGTCAGCAGGGCTTCCTCGAACCAGGCCTCGGTGCAGTCGCCGTCGGCAAGCAGCACGCCGTCGGCCGGCACCGCCTCGCCGGCGGCCACGCAGGCCACGTCGCCGGCGGCCAGCGCCGCCAGCGGCACGGTCTCGCGGCGGCCATCGGCCCTCTCGCGGGTGGCGAAGGCCGGACGCGCCCGGGCCAGCGCATCGACCTGGGCGCTGGCGACGTTGCGCGCGCGTTGCTCGAGCATGCGCGCGGCCAGCAGCAGGAACACGAACATCACCGCCGCGTCGTACCACACGTGCGGGCCGCCGCGGATGGTTTCCACCAGGCTGGCGCCATAGGCCAGCAGGGTCGAGCTGGCGATCAGGAAATCCATGCCCAGCCGGCGCCCGCGCAGTTCACGTGCCGCCCCGGCCAGGAACGGCCAGCCGGAGTAGAACACCACCGGCGCGCACAGCAGGAAGGTCAGCCAGCGGAAGAAGTCGCGGGTGGCCGCCGGCATGGTGCTGTCGAAATCCAGGTACAGCGCCTCGGCCATCATCATGGCCTGGAACATGCCCAGCCCGGCGATGCCCAGGCGAAGCAGCCAGCGCCGGCGCTCGCGCGTGCGTTGCCGCTCGATCGCCTCGCCGCCGGCCAGGTACGGCCGGTAGCCGAGCATGGCCAGGCGTTGCAGCGGCATCGACAGCGCGGTGCGTTGCGGATCCCAGGTGATGCGGATGCGGCCGGTCACCGCGTTGGCGCTGCAGTCGACCACGCCCGGCTCGCGCGCCAAGGCGCGGTCGATCAGCCACGCGCAGGCGGCGCAGCGCATGCCGTCGGTCAGCAGGGTGATCTCGCGGCCACCCTCGACCGGGCGACTGTGCTCGGCCTGCACGTCGGCGCGGTCCCACACCGACAGGTCCGGCAACTCCTCGCCGACCCGGCTGGCGGCGGCGCTGCGCAGGCGGTAGTAGCCGTCCAGTTCGGACTGGGCGATCCATTCGGCCGCCGCGGCGCAGCCCTGGCAGCAGAACGCCCGCGGCTGGCCATCCAGCTGCCGGGTGCAGGCGTTGCCCGGCAGGGCCTCGCCGCAGTGGTGGCAGTGGCCGCCCCGGACCGCGGCGGCCTGCAGGGCCAGGGCGGTCGCCATCGCTCAGCCGCCGTCGCCGGCGCCCAGCGACGGCGCGAGCCGGGTGGCGTGCTGTTGCCGCGGCAGCCGGCCCTGCAGGCGCCAGCTGCCATCATCCGCGCGCAGCCGCGCGATCCAGTCATGGGCCGGGTCCACCGCCTGCTCCACCCGCCAGCCCGGGCCATGCGGCTGCAGGTGCAGTTGCAGGTCCTCGGCGCGCCGGGTCGGATGCTCCAGGTCCAGGCGCAGCGGTGCGCCGTGGTCGAAGCGGCCGGTGGCCGGCAGCACCTCGACGATTCCGTCCTCCACCCGAAGCACCACGCTCAGGCCGAGCTTCCGGGCCTGCGCGTCCGGGCCCAGGTCGGCGGTCTGGATCTGCGACACCCGGCGCACCGGGTCGGTGACCACGTCCGCGCCGCCGGAGCGCGCGGCGATCACCACCAGGCCCACGCCGGCGACGATCGACAGCAGTGGCAGGCCGACCACCAGCCAGACCACCGGGTTGCGCCACGGCGAGGGATGCTTCTGCGTGCTGCCGGGTTCGTTCATTGCACGGGTCCGAAGAAACTGCTCTTGATGGTCTGGCGCTCGCTGCCGTCCTCGCTCTGGACCACGAACACCAGTTCGTGGCGGCCGGCGACGGCGGGGTCGGCGACCACGCTCATGGCCACCGGCACCACTTCCTCCGGCCCGGCGGACACTTCGGCCAGGCCCTCCAGGCGCAGCGGGGCGCCGGCGGCGTCCAGGGTGATGCGGTAACGCTGTGGCTGCTGGCTCTTGTTCACCAGCTTGAGGGTGTAGTCGTTGGCGACGCTGCCGTCGGCGGCCTGGCGGTAGAGCGCGTTGCGGTCGCGCAGCACCTCGGCGATCAGCTCGCTGCGATGGGTCACGCCCCAGCCCCAGGCCGCGCACAGGCCCAGCAGCACCAGCCCATAGATCACGATGCGCGGACGCAGCACC
>JBQGEI010000286.1:0-4106 GCA_052039535.1 Pseudoxanthomonas sp. | reverse complement strand
GGTGCCACGCCCAGCTGCCAGCCGACGGCGGCGGCGGCCAGCGAGTTGAGCACGTTGTGGCGGCCGGGCAGCGCCAGGGTCACCGGCACGCTCGCGCCCTCCGGCAGGCGCAGGGTGAAGCGCATCCGCGGGCCGTCCTGGACGATGTCCTCGGCACGCACGTCGGCGTTGTCGGCGGTGCCGTAGGTCATCACGTGGCGCGGGGTCTCCGCGGCCAGCCGCGCGACCTCCGGATCGTCGATGCACAGCACGGCCAGGCCGTAGAACGGCAGCCGCTGCAGCAGCTCGGCGAAGGCCGACTGCAGCCGCGCGAAATCGTTGCCGTAGTTCTCCAGGTGGTCCGCGTCGATATTGGTGATCACCGCCACCAGCGGATTCAGGCGCAGGAAGCTGCCGTCGCTCTCGTCGGCCTCGGCCACGAGCCACTGGCCACCGCCGAGCTTGGCGTTGGCACCGGCGGCCAGCAGCTGGCCACCGATCACGAAGGTCGGGTCCAGCCCGCCCTCGCTCAGCACCGCGGCCGTCAGCGAGGTGGTGGTGGTCTTGCCGTGGGTGCCGGCGACCGCGATGCCGCGGCGGAAGCGCATCAGCTCGGCCAGCATCGCCGCGCGCGGAACCACCGGGATGCGCTGGCTGCGCGCCTCCATCAGCTCCGGGTTGTCATCGCGGATGGCGCTGGAGACCACCACGCAGTCGGTGCCCAGCACGTTGGCGGCGGAGTGGCCGCGCACCACGCGTGCGCCGAGGCTGGCCAGGCGCCGGGTGGCGGCGTTGTCCGCCGCGTCGGAGCCGGAGACCTCGTACCCCAGCGTCAGCATCACCTCGGCGATGCCGCTCATGCCGGTGCCGCCGATGCCGACGAAGTGCACGCGCGGGAAGGCGCGCACCAGGTCGTCGGTGTCGTGTAGGCGGCGGATCATGCGGAAGCTCCAGGGGAAGGGTGGGTGGAAGCGAAGGACGGCCGTGCCTCGTCGAGCACGATGCCGGCGATGCGCGCGGCCGCGTCGGGCCGGGCGAGCCCGCGCGCGGCCACGGCCATGGCCATCCGGCGGGCGGGCTCGGTCGACAGCGCGCGCAGCGCGCCCTGCAGGTTCACCGCCAGCTGCGCGTCCTGCCGCAGCAGGATGGCGGCGCCATGCTCGACCAGGTATTCGGCGTTGCGGGTCTGGTGGTCGTCCACCGCCGCGGCGAACGGCACCAGCACGCTGCCCACGCCCGCCGCGCACAGCTCGGCCAGGGTGGAAGCGCCGGCACGGCACACCACCAGGTCCGCCCAGGCATAGGCGGCGGCCATGTCGGCGATGAAGGCCTCCACGCTGGCCTGCACCCCGGCGGCTGCATAGGCGGCATCGGCCTCCTCGCGCAGCCGCTCGCCGCACTGGTGGCGCACCTGGATGTCCATGCCGCTGAGCGCGGCCAGTGCCAGCGGCACCGCCTGGTTGAGCGCGCGCGCGCCCGGGCTGCCACCGAGCACCAGCAGGCGCAGGGGGCCATTGCGGTCCTGCAGGCGCTGCTGGGGCGGCGGCAGCGAGGCGATCACCGCGCGGACCGGGTTGCCCACCGCCTCCTCGCGGGCGAATGCGCCCGGGAAGCCGGACAGCGTGCGGCGGGCCAGGCGCGCGAGCACCCGGTTGGTCATGCCTGGGGCGCGGTTCTGTTCGTGCACCAGCAGCGGTACGCCGGCCAGGCGCGCCGCCAGGCCGCCGGGCCCGGAAGCGAAGCCCCCGAAGCCGACCACCGCGCACGGCTGGCGCCTGCGCAGGATCGCGCTGGCGGCCCGCACCGCACGCAGCAGCTTCAGCGGCGCGGCCAGCAGGGTGGCCCCGCCCTTCCCGCGCACGCCGGCCACCGGCAGCGTATCGATCTCGATGCCGTGCTGCGGCACCAGCCGGGTTTCCATCGCACCGGCCGCGCCGAGCCAGACCACCGGGACGCCGCGGTCGCGCAGCTCCTGGGCCACGGCCAGCGCGGGGAAGATGTGGCCGCCGGTGCCGCCGGCCATCAGCATCACCGGACGGGCCGCACGGGCGCCCTGGGCAAGGCTCATGCGAACCCCCCGAACGTCGGTTCGACCCGCGAGGTGCCGCGGCCGGTGGCAGGCACGCGGGTGGCCACGCGCGGTGCCGGCACCGCCGCGACCCGGGGCGCAGGCGCCGGCGCGGTGTCGTCCGCGGCCGCGGGCGGCGCATCGGGGCGGCGGAACGCGACCTGGCGTTCGGCGCGCTCCAGTTCGTAGGACACCCGCAGCAGCACGCCGATCGCCGCGCAGGTCATCATCACGCTCGATCCGCCGGAGGAGATCAGCGGCAGGGTCAGGCCCTTGGTGGGCAGCAGGCCGAGGTTCACGCCGATGGACACGAAGCTCTGCATGCCCAGCCACAGGGCGATGCCGAAGGCGACATAGCCGGCGAAGTGGCGGCGCATCTCCACGCACTTGACGCCCAGGTACAGCGCCCTGCCGACCAGCAGCGCGAACAGGGCGATGACCCCGCACACGCCGGCGAAGCCCAGCTCCTCGGCGATCACCGAGAAGATGAAGTCGGTATGCGCTTCCGGCAGGTAGTTGAGCTTCTGCACCGAGGCGCCGAGGCCGACGCCGAACCACTCGCCGCGGCCGACGGCCATCAGCGCGTTGGACAGCTGGTAGCCGGCGCCGAGCTGGTCCTGCCACGGATCCAGGAAGGAGGTGATGCGGCGCATGCGGTACGGCTCGATGATGGCGATCGCCACCAGCGCCGGCAGGCCGAGCACGATCGGCAGCGACATGCGCGGCAGGTTGACCCCGCCCAGCACCAGCATCCCGGCGGTGATGCCCAGCAGCAGCGTGGCCGAGCCGAAGTCCGGCTGCGCCAGCAGCATGGCAACCATCAGCACCGCCACTCCCAGCGGCTTGAGCATCGCCGGCCAGGTGGCGTTGACCTCGTCGCGGAAGCGGACCAGGTAGCTGGCCAGCCACACGATGTAGATCACCTTCACCGCCTCGACCACCTGGAACCGCGAGACCCCCAGGTTGATCCAGCGCCGCGCGCCGTTGACGCTCACGCCCAGGCCGGGCAGCCACGGCAGCAGCAGCAGCACGAAGCAGCACAGCAGCAGCTGCTGGTTGTACTTCTCGACCGTCTTCAGCTCGGTGCGCATGGCCACCACGGCCAGCACCGCGCCGATGGCCACGAACAGCACGTGCCGCACCAGGTAGTGGAACGGCCCGGCACCGAGGTTCTCGGCGATGGCGATCGACGCCGAGGCGACCATCACCACGCCCAGGCAGGCCAGCGCCAGGGCGGCCGCGCACAGCCACGGGTCGAAGCGGCCCCCGATGGCCTCCATTCGCGTCGCCTGGCGGGAAGCGTCGGTCATCAGCGCACCTTCAACGTCGCCAGGCCGACCAGCACCAGCACCACCGAGATGATCCAGAAGCGCACGATCACGCGCGGCTCCGGCCAGCCCTTGAGCTCGAAGTGGTGGTGGATCGGCGCCATGCGGAACACGCGCTTGCCGGTGAGCTTGAAGCTGGCGACCTGGATCATCACCGACAGGGTCTCGATCACGAAGATGCCGCCCATCACCACCAGCACCAGTTCCTGGCGCACGATCACCGCGATGGTGCCCAGCACCGCGCCCAGCGCCAGCGCGCCGATGTCGCCCATGAACACCATCGCCGGATAGGTGTTGAACCACAGGAAGCCCAGGCCCGCGCCGGCGATGGCGGTGCAGATGATCACCAGTTCGCCCGCGCCGGGTACCTGCGGGATCTGCAGGTAGTTGGAGAACACCGCGTTGCCGGAGGCATAGGCGAACACGCCCAGGGCGACGGCCACCAGCACGGTGGGCATGATCGCCAGGCCGTCCAGGCCGTCGGTCAGGTTGACCGCGTTGGAGAAACCGACGATCCAGAAGTAGGCGATGGCCACGAACGAGATGCCGGCCAGCGGCAGGGCGATCGACTTGAACAGCGGCACGTAGAAGGTGGTGGCCGCCGGCACGTCGGCGTACAGGTACAGGTACAGCCCGGCGGCCAGGCCGAAGACCGACTGCAGCAGGTACTTCCAGCGCGACTTCAGGCCGTTGGGGTCGCGCTTGACGATCTTGATCCAGTCGTCGTACCA
>JBQGEI010000285.1:0-4098 GCA_052039535.1 Pseudoxanthomonas sp. | reverse complement strand
GGTGGCAACAGCGCCTTCGGCTACCCGGCCGACCCGGTGCGCATCGCCGAGCCGGGCCGTACCGCGTGGCTGAAGCTGGACTTCGAGTACTGAGCGCGGCGACGCCCCCGGGGGGGCGACGGCGCTGTGCCCGTGCCGGCGCTCACGGTGCCGGCGGTCCGTGGGTGGCCCAGGCCGAGGTGCTGCCGTCGGCGGCTACCAGTTCCACGGTGTAACGCTGCACGAAGCCGTCCGGCATCTCCATGCCCGGCGATCCGGCGGGCATCCCCGGCAGGACCAGGCCGCGCGCCTGCGGGCGCTCGGCCAGCAGCCGCTGGATGTCGGCCACCGGCACGTGGCCTTCGACCACGTAGCCATCGACCCGGGCGGTATGGCACGAGCCCTTGGCATACGGCACCCCCAGCTGCCGGCGGATCGGCTCGAGGTCCTCGAGCTCGCGCACCTGCACCGGGAACCCGGCGTGCTGCAGGTGTGCCACCCAGCCATCGCAGCAGCCGCAGGACGGGGTCTTGAACACCTCCACCTGTGGAAGCGTCGCCTGCGGCGTCGTGGCGCGCGCACCGGTGGCGTGGGCGACCGGGGCCTGGGCGGCCGCGGCGTCCGCCGCCGGCACGGACATGTCCAGGGCGGCGGCGGGAGCGGGGGACCCGGTGCAGCCGGCAAGCAGCAGCGTGGGCAGCAGGAGGGCGGGCAGCAGGGCCGTGGGGCGGGCAGTCATCGGCGGATCTCCGCAGTTGGATGTGGACAGTGTGGTGCACGCCGGCGCGGCGTGCAGGTGGTGGGTCAGGCGTCTGGATGGTCGCGGGCGAACAGGCGCGCGCGCCGCAGGCACAGGAGCAGGCATCCGGCGGTCATGGCGTAGGCCAGCCCGAGGGCCAGGCCGGCGGCCACCGCCAGCGCAGGCACGTATACGGCCGCGGCCAGCAGGCCACCCGCGGCCAGGTGCGTGTACAGGGCGCGCAGCTTCTGCGCGTCGGTGACCAGGCGGCCCACCGCGGGAATGCGCACGCCGCGCGGGCAGCGTCCCCGCAACGCGATCCAGGTGATGAACGCCACCACCTCCAGCAGCATGGAATTGACCAGCAGCGGTACGCCGATGCCCAGCCCGAGCGCGCCCGCCAGCACGGCCACCGATGCCGGCGCGCCGGCCGCCGCCACGCATGCGGCCAGCGCGCCCAGCGCCATCGCGACGCAGCCGGCACGCCAGGCCCGCACCAGCGGCAGGTTGCGCCGGTGCGGCGCGTGCCATTGCAGCCACAGCACGCCTCCGGCGAAGACCAGCGCCGGCGCCGCGATGGCCAGCGCGGTCACCAGCGCAGGTGCACCGGCGAGGCGGGCCAGCGCCGCCGGGCCGGGCAGCCCGCACATCGCCCAAAGCCACAGCCGCAGGGCCCGCGGCGGCACCGCGTGGGTGCCCTGGAACATCGGCACGGTCACCGCGCCGACGGCCGCCAGCAGCCCCAGCAACCATCCTGCGGCGCCCAGGCTGCCGTGCGCATCGGCCAGGCGGTCAAGCGGCAGCGCGATCCAGCCGCCCAGCACGGCGGCCGCCAGGGCGCCAAGCATGGCGGTGGCCAGCAGCGCCAGCACGGCCGCGGCCAGCCCCGCCCGCAGCAGGCGCTGCGCACCGTGCCGCAGCAGCGGCGGCACCAGCGGCAGCACCGCGCCGGCCAGCGCTCCGGCCAGCAGCAGGCCAGCGGCCGGCAGCCACGCGGGCCACCGGTACAGGCCCGCCAGCAACAGCAGCAGGCCCAGGTTGAGCGCCGCGTGCAGCCACGGTGCCGCCGCCGCGCCGGGCACCGGCGTGCCTGCGGCCACCGGCAGGAACTGGGCCAGGCTGCCGAGCATCGCGTTGCCCAGCACGCCCAGGGTGAACACATGCACCAGCGCGACCGTGGCCGGGGCCCAGCGGCCCAGCGCCAGCACCTCCGGCGCCAGGCACAGCAGCAGGCCGGCGGCGATGCCCCACAGCGGCGCGGTCAGCAGGAAACGCAGGGGCCGGGCGGACGGCGGTGCCTGCGCCAGCGCAAGTCCACTCATGGCGCCGGGCCGGGGTTGTCCGCGTGCCGGATCACGATGCGGGCGCCGCCGCCGTCCAGCATCTCCACCCGCCAGGCAAAGCCCCATTGCGCCAGGGTCGGCAGCAGCGGCCCGGGGCGCTGGGGCGTCAGCGCCACCAGTTCCTCGCCGGCCGGCAGCAGCGCCAGCGCATCGAGGATCCGCTGCATCGGCTCCGGCGGCGGGAGGTGGCGCAGGTCGAGGGTCGGCATGGGCGTTCTCCCGGATCGTGGCCGGTCACGGCCAGCCAGAGGCGTCCCTGCGGCGTGGCCATGGCGTGCACCGTCGCTGCGGGGCGCGGCACCGGCGCACGCGGAACGGCCGCGACGTGGTCAGTCGTGTTCGACCGGTGGCGCGGGGTGCGCGTCCGGGGTGGTGGTCCAGACTCCTGCCGCCTCCCAGCATTCCTGCATCAGGCCGCAGCCGGGCGAGCAGGGATCGGGCAGTTCGAATTCGCTTGCGTCCATGGGGACTCCCGGGCCCTCAGCCCGTCAACAGGTAGAACGCGCCCAGCGGATGGTGCGCGCGGGCGATGCAGTAGACCTGCAGAAAGCACAGCGCCGCGGCCACCAGCAGGCCGGCACGGGCGCCGGTGCGCCGGCGCCGGCCGAAGGCGAGGATGCCCAGCACCACGTAGGCGGCGACGAACCCCAGCTTCACCAGCAGCCAGCCGTTGGCATAGAGCTCGCGTGGCAGGATCGTCAGCAGCATCATCGCCGCGGTCAGCAGCACGGTGTCCACGGCGTAGCTGAGGTAGCGCACCGGGGCCATCCGCGGCCATTGCATGCCGGCCAGCAGCGCCAGTCCACGCAGGGCGAAAAACCCGCCGCTGGCGAGCGCGGCGCTGATGTGGATGAGCTTGATGTCGGGATAGAAGGCGATCATGGACATGGGTCAGCCGGGGCGGCCGTCGCGCCGCGGGGTGAGGTAGATGCGGCCGATGCGGGCCACCCAGGGGGACAGCGCCAGCAGCCAGCCCACCGCGGCAAGCGCCTGCCACAGGCCGGGGTCCGGCAGCACCTCGGCGAGGATGCGCAGGGTGGCCACGACCTGGATGGCGAGGAAGGCGAACCACGCCACGCCATACATCTGCAGCGGCCGGCCGGAGTGGCCCTGGGTGACCCGGGTGACCATCGCCACCAGCAGGCTGCCGAAGAAACCCACGTACAACGCGTGCATCGGTGCGCGGCCGAGGATGAACTCGCCGGTGGCCTGGTAGGTGAGGCTCTGCACCAGGTAGAGCACGAAGGTCAGCGGCAGCCACGCGGTGCCGATGAACAGCACCGCCAGCAGGCCGGGCATGCGCCCGCGCGGCCACCAGCGCCAGGCGGCGTAACCGGTGAGCAGCAGCAGCGGCGCGTCGGCGACCCACAGCCAGGCGTAGGCATGCACCAGCTCCAGCCCCAGGTGCAGCATCGACAGCGCCCACACCGCGCCCAGCCATGGCAGCGGGCGCCAGGCGCGGTAGCCGGGCACGGCGTTGCCGGCGAAGAACGGGAACATGCGGTGGGCGACGGTCACGTAGACCGGCAGCAGCAGCCCGAAGCCGCCCAGCTTGATGCTGGCGAAGGCCCATCCGGCGGAGGCGCCGAGCACGAAGGCCAGGAACATCGCCAGGCCCAGCCACCCCAGGACCAGCGCGGCGTAGCAGGAGCGCGCGTGCCAGGTGGCGCCCGGCTCGTCGGCCAGCAGCCGGCCGAGGATCGCCAGCGCGGCCGTCCATCCGGCCAGCGCCATCCACAGGCCGACGGTCAGCCCCGCTTCCCAGCCGGTGGCACCGAGCAGGATCGCCAGCTGCCCGCCCATCAGGCCGGCGCCCACCGGCACGTAATGCCAGCGCTTGAGATCGGGCAGGCCGAGCCAGCGCGGGAACACGGTCAGCAGGAAACCGAAGACGAAGCTCGGCAGCACCAGGTACTGCATCAGGAAGGCGTGCAGCCAGCCGGCGGGAATGGCCAGCTGCGGCATGCTCCAGCCGCCGTGGCGCGCCGCCACCAGCCACAGCGCCCACCACAGCATCGCCAGCAGCACGTTGGCGGC
>JBQGEI010000284.1:0-6791 GCA_052039535.1 Pseudoxanthomonas sp. | reverse complement strand
GCCTCGTGCACGTCGGTGATCGGCGCCAGGCCGACCTCCAGGCGCTTGTCGGCGTAGTCGAACTGGCGCCGGCCGGCCGACTCGTTGGTCTCGGCCGCGGCCAGCGACTCGATCGCCACCAGCACGTCGAAATAGGCGGCGGCGGTGCGCACCATCAGGTCGTCGTTGGCGGCGGCCAGGTTCTGGTCGGCCGCCGCGCTCAGGCTGCGCTGCGCGCGCAGGCTGGAGAACTGGCCCCAGTTGAACACCGTCTGGCTGGCGTTGAGGCCGTAGCTGCGGCTGGTGCTTTCGCGGGTGCCGGGCAGGCCGTCGACCTCCGAGCGCGAGCGGCGCAGGCTGGCATCGCCGGTGACCTGCGGCAGCAGCGCGGCGCGCGCCTGCACCTGGCCTTCCTTGGTGTAGAGGGTGTTGGACTCGGCGATGGCCAGCTGCGGGTCGCCGTTGCGCGCCATTTCGTAGGTCTGCAGCAGGTCGGCGGCACCGGCCGAAGCGGGGGCCAGGGCGGCCGCCAGGGCCAGGGCGAGGGAACGGCGGATCATCAGCGGCTTCCTTATCTTCATGTTGGGCCCGGATCCATGTCCGGGCCGTCGTGGGGATGTCAGGTCGACCGCTGCCCGGCGGGGCGTGCGGTCAGAAGCGGAACTGCGGCACCGGCTCGGCGCCACGCAGGTAGTCCAGCTCGGTCTCGAACAACGATTCGACGGCCGGCGCGTTGACATCGCCGGTGTGGCGCAGCAGCACGGCTTCCATCACCGGCGCGCGCCCACGGACCACGAACAGCCGCCCGCCCGGGCGCAGCCACTCCAGGAAGCGGGCCGGCACGGTGTCCACCGCGGCGGTCACGCAGACCACGTCGAAGCTGCGCGAGGGGGTGTACTGCAGCGCGTCGGCGGTCTCGATGCGCACATTGGTGCCCAGGCCCGTCCGGTCCAGCCGCGCGCGCGCGGCGGCGGCAAGTTCCGGCTCCAGCTCCAGGCTGACGACCTCGCGCGACAGCGCCGCCAGGCACGCGGTGGCGTAGCCGCTGCCGGTGCCGACTTCCAGGACGCTGTCGCCCGGCGTGATGTCCAGCGCCTGCAGCATGCGGCCCTCGACCACCGGCTTCATCATCCGGGCGCCGTGCCCCAGCGGCAGCTCGATGTCGGCGTACGCCAGGGCCCGCTGCGCCTCAGGCACGAAGGCCTCGCGCGGCAGCCGGCCGACCACGTCCAGCACGGCGGCATCGAGCACGTCCCAGGGACGGACCTGCTGTTCCACCATCAGTTCGCGGGCAAGGGCGTAATCGATCGTCATGGCTGCTGTCATAGGGCGCGGGAGGCCGGGCATTCTACTACCGCCACGGCCTGCGGGCCGGCGGGGACAGGATCGCCGCCGGCGCGGGCACGCGCTCAGTGCCGGAAGTCACCGGCACCACCGGCCGGGCGGCTCGGGGTTCAGGCCGCATAGGCGCGCAGGAAGAAATCCACGGTCGCCTCGATGTGGCGGTCCAGCTCGGCCGGGGCCGGGTCGCCGCACAGGCCGCAGGCCATCATCGGATGCAGCTCGCCCTTGAGCAGGCTGAAGAACTGGGACGCCGCCAGCGGCACGTCGTCGATGGCCAGCTGGCCGCGGCCGGTGCACTGCTGCAGGAACTGGGCGAAGGCGGCCTGCACCCGCCGCGGTCCGGCATTCCAGAACAGCTGGCGCAGGGCTTCCTCGCCGGTGCCGGCGTTCATCATGCGATGGATGCTGATGGCCTCCTCGCTGCTGATCAGCGCGAAGAAGGCATGGCCGATCGCCAGCAGCTGGGCCCGCACCGGGCCCTCGGGCGGACTGACGAACAGCTCGTCGGGCAGGACCTCGCGGCATTTGGCGGCGATCGCCTCGGAAAACAACGTCTCCTTGTCACCGAAATGGCTGTAGACAGTGAGCTTGGAAACGCCGGCGGCCGCGGCGATCTGGTCCATGCTCACGCCCTGGTAGCCCTGTCCAAGGAACATGCGCTTGGCCGCGTCGAGGATCGCGGCGCGCTTGGCGAGGTCCTTCGGGCGGCCTGGACCGGGGGTGCGGGCGGACGCCGCGGAGGCGCTGGCTGGCAGGGTCGGACGGGTCATGCAACGAATACTAGACTGTTTGGTTTTCTATTTATACCATACCGGCCGGTTCACTATTTTCCACCTACGGGACGGAGTCGCGCGATGGTGCAGGGACGTGGCAGGTATGGAGTGCTGGCCGCCATCGCGGCCCTGGTGTTGGCCGGATGCGGCGGAGGCGCCGAAGCGCCGGATACGCGGCGCCCGGTCTGGGTGGTGCAGCCGCAGGCGGCCGCCGGCGCGCATGCGCTCGCGTTTCCGGGCGAGGTGCGGGCCCGCGAGGAGAGCCCGCTGGCGTTCCGGGTCGGCGGCGAGCTGGTGCGCAGGCATGTCGATGCCGGCGCGCGGGTCGCCGAAGGCCAGGTGCTGGCGGAGCTGGACCCCGGCGACCAGGCCCTGCAGGCGCAGGCCGCCCAGGCCCAGCTGGCGGCCGCCGAGGCCGAGCGGGCCCGGGCCAAGGGCGACCTGGACCGCTACGCGCAGCTGGTCGGCCAGCAGCTGGTGAGCCGCTCGGCCTACGAGGCCCAACAGGCGGCCTACCGCGCCGCCGCCGGGCAGGCCGACGCCGCCCGCGCGCAGTGGGAGGTCACCCGCAACCAGTCCGGCTATACCACCTTGCGCGCGCCGCACGCGGGGGTGATCGCCAGCCGCCAGGCCGAGGCCGGGCAGGTGGTGGCCGCAGGGCAGACCGTGTTCACCCTGGCCGCCGATGGCGGCCGCGAAGTGGCCATCGACCTGCCCGAGGACAAGGTGGGGCGGTTCGCCGTCGGCGACCCGGCCACCGTGGAGCTGTGGAACAGCCCCGGCCGGCGCCTGCCGGCGACCATTCGCGAACTGGCCCCCGCCGCGGACCCGCAGACCCGCACCTACGCGGTGCGGGTGGCTCTGGACGATGTGGCCGCCGGTGATGTCGTGCTCGGGCAGAGCGCGCGCGTGTTCCTCAGGCAAACCGGGGCGGACGGCGGTCTTACGGTGCCGCTTGCCGCGCTCCAGCCCGCCGACGACGGCAAGGCCGCCGTGTGGGTGGTGCGTGGCGGCAAGGTGGTGCGGGTGCCGGTGGAGGCTGGCGCACCGGGCAGCGAGGCGGTCGCGGTGCGCGGCGCGTTGCGTCCTGACGACTGGGTGGTCGCCGCCGGCGGCCACCTGCTGCGCGAGGGCGAGGCGGTGGTCGCGGTGGACCGCGACAACCGCCCGGTCGCCGCCGTCCCCGCGCCGGACGCGGAGTAAGCCATGCGCCGCTTCAACCTTTCGGAGTGGGCGCTGCACAACCGCGGCCTGGTGCTGTACGCGATGATCGCCGTGGCGATCATCGGCGCGTGGTCGTTCCTGCGCCTGGGCCAGAGCGAGGATCCGCCCTTCACCTTCAAGGCCATGGTGGTGCGCACCGTGTGGCCGGGCGCCACCGCCGAGGAAGTCGCGCTGCAGGTCACCGAGCGCATCGAGAAGGCGGTGATGAACACCGGCAAGTACGAGTTCGTGCGCTCGTACTCGCGGCCGGGCGAATCGCAGGTGATCTTCATGGCGCGCGACTCGATGCGCTCCAGCGAGGTGCCGGACCTGTGGTACCAGGTGCGCAAGAAGGTCGGCGACATCCGCGCCACGTTGCCCGAAGGCGTGGTCGGCCCGTTCTTCAACGACGAGTTCGGCGACACCTTCGGCAACATCTACGCGCTGACCGGCCCCGGCTTCGACTACGCGATCCTCAAGGACTACGCCGACCGCATCCAGCTGGAGCTGCAGCGCGTCCCGGACGTGGGCAAGATCGAGCTGCTCGGCCTGCAGGACGAGAAGGTCTGGATCGAGATCGACAACGCGCGGCTGGCCACCCTGGGCATCCCGCTGCAGGCGGTCCAGCAGGCGCTGCAGGGCCAGAACGCGGTGGTGCCGGCCGGTTTCTACGAGACCCCGTCCGAGCGCGTGCAGCTGCGGGTGGAGGGGCCGTTCCGCAGCCTGGAGCAGATCCGCGCGTTCCCGATCCGCGCCGGCGGGCGCACCATCCGGCTGCAGGACGTGGCCACGGTCAGCCGCGGATTCGCCGACCCGGCGGCGCCGCGCGTGCGCTTCATGGGCCAGGACGCGATCGGCATCGCGGTGGCCATGCGCGATGGCGGCCACATCCTGCGCCTGGGCGATGCGCTGGAGACGGAGTTCGCGCGGCTGCAGCAGCAGCTGCCGGCGGGCATGGAGCTGCGCAAGGTCTCCGACCAGCCGGAGGCGGTGCGCGATTCGGTCGGCGAGTTCGTGCGGGTGCTGGCCGAGGCGGTGACCATCGTGCTGCTGGTGAGCTTCTTCTCGCTGGGGTTCCGCACCGGCCTGGTGGTGGCCATCTCGATCCCGCTGGTGCTGGCGATGACCTTCGCGCTGATGCAGTACTTCGGCATCGGCCTGCACAAGATCTCGCTGGGCGCGCTGGTGCTGGCGCTGGGGCTGATGGTGGACGACGCGATCATCGCGGTGGAGATGATGGCCATCAAGATGGAGCAGGGCTTCGACCGCCTGCGCGCGGCCAGCTTCGCCTGGGAATCCACCGCCTTCCCGATGCTCACCGGCACCCTGATCACCGCGGCCGGCTTCCTGCCGATCGCCACGGCCGCCTCCAGCACCGGCGAGTACACCCGCTCGTTGTTCCAGGTGGTGACCATCGCCCTGCTGGTGTCGTGGATCGCCGCGGTGCTGTTCATCCCGTGGCTGGGCGACAAGATGCTGCCGGACCTGGCGCATCCGCAGCCGCCGAAGCCGGGCAGCTTCGCGGCGCGCCGCCGCGCCTGGCGCGAGCGGCTGGCCGACCGCTGGCCGCAGTACGCCTTCGCGCTGGCGCCGGCCGCGGCGGATGGCACCCACCACGATCCCTACCAGACCGCGTTCTACCGCCGCTTCCGACGCGTGCTCGATGCCTGCCTGCGCCGGCGCTGGTGGGTCATCGGCGCCACCGTGGCGGTGTTCGTGCTGTCCCTGCTGATGTTCCGCTTCGTGCCGCAGCAGTTCTTCCCCGACTCCACGCGGCCGGAACTGATGGTGGACATGGAACTGGCCGAGGGCGCGTCGCTGCGCGCCAGCGAGGCGCAGGCCAGGAAGCTGGAAGCCCTGCTGCAGCAGCGCCAGGACATCCGCAACTACGTGGCCTACGTCGGCACCGGCTCGCCACGCTTCTACCTGCCGCTGGACCAGCAGCTGCCGGCGACCAACTTCAACCAGTTCGTGGTGCTGGCGCGCGATACCCGGGCGCGCGAGGAACTGCGCAACTGGCTGTTGCGGGAGGTGGCCCCGCAGTTCCCCGACCTGCAGATGCGCGTGACCCGTCTGGAGAACGGGCCGCCGGTGGGTTACCCGGTGCAGTTCCGGGTGTCCGGCGAACACATCGACCAGGTGCGGGCCATCGCCCGCCAGGTGGCGGACAAGGTGCGCGCCAATCCGCACACCACCAACGTCAACCTGGACTGGGACGAGCCCAGCAAGGTGGTGCGGCTGGAGGTCGACCAGGACCGGGCGCGGGCGCTGGGCGTGGACAGTGCGCAGCTGGCGCAGTTCCTCGGGGCGCAGCTGTCCGGATACACCGCCAGCACCTTCCGCGAGGGCAACGAGCTGGTGGGGATCATGCTGCGTGGCGGCGCCGGCGACCGCGGACAGCTGGAGATGCTGGGCAGCCTGGCGATCCCGACCGGAGATGGCGGCAACGTGGCGCTGTCGCAGGTCGCGCGCCTGCATCCGACCTTCGAGGAAGGCATCATCTGGCACCGCGACCGCCTGCCGACGGTCACGGTGCGAGCGGACATCGGCGACGAGCTGCTGCCGGCGGCGGTGACGGCCCAGATCGACCCGACCCTGGACGGGCTGCGCGGACAGCTGCCCGCGGGCTACCTGTTGCAGGTCGGCGGCTCGGTCGAGGACTCCACCCGTGGCCAGGACTCGATCAAGGCAGGCATGCCGCTGTTCCTGTTCGTGGTGACCACGCTGCTCATGCTGCAGCTGCGCAGCTTCTCGCGGACCCTCATGGTGCTGGTGACCGCCCCGCTGGGGCTGATCGGCGCGGCCTGGTTCCTGCTGCTGTTCCGCATGCCGTTCGGCTTCGTCGCGCTGCTGGGGACCATCGCGCTGGCCGGCATGATCATGCGCAACTCGGTGATCCTGGTGGACCAGATCGAGCAGGACATCACCGCCGGGCACGACCGCTGGCACGCCATCATCGACGCGACCGTGCGCCGCTTCCGCCCGATCGTGCTGACCGCGCTGACGGCGGTGCTGGCGATGATCCCGCTGTCGCGCAGCGCCTTCTACGGCTCGATGGCGGTGGCGATCATGGGCGGACTGATCGTGGCCACCGCACTGACCCTGCTGTTCCTGCCGGCACTGTATGCGGCCTGGTTCCGGGTCAGGCCGGAGGAAGCGGCGGCCTGACCGCGCCGCTTCCGGAACCCGGTGGCCCGGATAAGGCCCAAGGCCGCATCCGGCACTGGCTGACGGTGGGGCGGGAGCGAATGCACGAGCGCCGGCTCCGGATGGAGCCACGCGGCACCGGGCGTGTCCCGGCCACTCGGGCGTGCATCCCTGTACGCACCCGCTGGCGCGGCCATCCATGGCCGCTGCCGGGACACACCCGCCACCCCGCGTCTTCGAGGTCTCCCGGGTCGCGGTTTAGTTCGTAACCCGGATAAGGCCGAGGGCCGCATCCGGGGTCCACCCCCGCCCGGATGTCGCAGGCCGGCGCTCACGCATACGTGC
>JBQGEI010000283.1:0-3132 GCA_052039535.1 Pseudoxanthomonas sp. | reverse complement strand
CCATCGTCGCCCACCGCAAGGCCAGCGGTCCGTTCAGGAGTGTCGACGAGCTGGCCCTGGTCAAGGGCATTGGCCTGAAGACGGTCGAGCGCAACCGCGACCTGATCACCCTCGGGGCGCCGGCCAGGCCCGCCGTGCCGGCTGCCTCGACCGCGGGCAAGCCGGCCAAACCGGCTGCCGCCAGCGCCACCCCGGTGGCACGCCGCTGAGGCGGCGCGGCCGCCTGGCGGGCAAGTAGTTCCGCAGCATCGCCGGCCCGACGCAGGGACGCGTCACCGGAGACTGGCGCCATTCTGGGGGCGTCCAGTGGTTGGCCGCCGCCCGGCGCGCACAGGACGTGCGGCCGGGCGGCATCACGTCGGGCGCCCGGCAGGCCCGCGGCCCCGCCGTCGCCATCGCCGTCGCCGTCGCCGTCCAGGCGACGTGCAGCTGCCCGCCGTCCGCCGGCCGGTGGCTGCGGCACAATCACCCCATGCATGACTCCGGTCCCGCCCGCCATCTTCCGGCCCACGGCTACACCCGGGAACGCTGGCACAACGGCGCCGGCTGGACCCGGCGCATCCTGCGTCTCCCGGCCGCGGACGATTGGGAGCTGAGCCTGTCCATCGCCGACATCGAACAGCCGGCGGCGTATTCGCACCTGCCGGCAGTGGCGCGCGAGCAGGTGCTGCTGACCGGCGATGGCCTGGACCTGGTCTTCGACGACGGGGAGAGGGCGTTCCTGGAGCCGCCCCATGGGCGGATCCGCCTCGACGGCCGCCGCCCGGTCACCGGCGTGCCGCGGGAGGGGCCGCCGGTGCGGGTGTTCAACCTCATGTGGCGGCCGGCCACGGTCACCACCACGTTGCTGCACCGGCCGCTGGTCGGTGGCATGTACTGCTTCTGCGACGTGGACACCGCCTGGGCCATCCACCTGCTGGGCGGCCAGGCACGGGTGGTGTCACGGGTGCACGCGTTCACGCTGGAGGCGGGCGACAGTGCCTGGCTGGCGGCCCCCGGGCGCGAACGCTTCCTGCTGGACGGCGCAGGCGAGGCGCTGCTGGTGCGGGTGGGGCACCCGGCTCAGTAGACGTCGCGGCGGTAGCGTCCCTGGGCCCTTAGCCGGTCGCGCCGGCCTGCCCCGAGGATCGAGCCAAGCACCGCGTCCACGGCCGGGGCCATGGTGCCGGCGCTGCCGCAGACGAGGATCACCGCTCCCTGCTCGACCCACGCGGCCAGCTCGACCGCGGCGGCCTCCAGCCGGTCCTGCACATAGGCACGGTCGCCCTCGCGCGAGTACGCCAGGTCCAGCCGCTCCAGCCAGCCGTCGTCCTGCCAGCGGCGCAGGTCCTGCGCGAAGTGCAGGTCGCGACCGCCGCGCTCGCCGAACAGCAGCCAGTTGCGCCGGGCGCCGGCGGCGACCCGCGCCGCCAGGTGCGCGCGCAGGCCGGCCATGCCGGTGCCGTTGCCGACCAGCACCAGCGGCCGACCGGTGTCGGGAGGATGGAAACCGGGATTGCCGCGGATCCGCAAGTCGATCACGCCGCCCGGCGGCGCGTGGCGGCAGAGCCAGCCACTGCCAAGCCCGGGGTTGCCGTCCGCGGCGTACATCTCGCGCACCAGCAACTGCAGCCGGCCCTCGGCGGGGATCGAGGCGATGGAGTATTCCCGGTGCGGCAGGCGCTGCAGGGCCGCGGCCAGCGCGTGCGGGCCCGTCCCGGCCACCTCCTCCGCCACCGGCAGGCGGCTGCGGGCCAGCACCGACGCCAACGGCTCCGGTCCATCGCCCGTGTCGACCAGGGCCTGCGGATCCATCCTGGCATCCCGCAGCCAGGCCGCCACCACGGCGGGCGCATGGCGCGGACCGATCTCCGCGATGTCGCCCGGCTGCCAGGCTGGCAGCGCGCCGACGGTGGGGACCAGCGACAAGGCATGCACCGGCCCGCCCGGGCTGCCGGGGTTGAGGTGCCGGCGCTCCACCAGCTGCCACGGCAGGTAGGCCGGGGTGCTCCAGTCCGCACCGGCGGGGTCGCCGCCGAAGCGGGCCACCTCGTACTGCCAGTGGCGCAGCGCGGACTGGTCGGCGTTGTCGACCTCGACCCGGTCGAACAGCGGGCGCGCGCCCTGCGTGCGCAGCCAGCCATCGAGCTGGCGCCCGAAGCCGCAGAAGGCTTCGTAGCTGCGGTCGCCAAGCGCGAGCAGGGCGTACTCCAGCCCGGCCAGGCCGGTGGAGCCGTCCTCGTCGCCCATCTGCCGCAGGAACTCCAGCGCGTGGTCCGGCGGATCGCCCTCGCCGGTGGTGCTGGCGACGAACAACGCCTGGCGGGTGCGCGCCAGGCGGGCGGCATCCACCTGTTCCAGCGGCAGCACGACCACTTCGCGGCCACCGGCGCGCAGCATGGCGGCGCTGCGCTCGGCGAGGCTTGCGGCGAATCCGGTCTGGCTGGCCCAGGCCACCAGCACCGGATCGCCCGGGCGGTCCCGCGCCGCAGCCGCGGCCGGCAGCGCGCGCGCAGGCCGCAGGCAGGCCGCAGTGGCCAGCAGCCAGGCCGCGGCGATGGCGATCGCCAGCCCCAAACGGCCGGGTGCCGGCGCCGCCGGCCACCAGTCACCGCCGTGCAGCGGCAGCAGCAGCCCCGCCGACACCAGCAGCAGCCCAAGCAGCGCCAGCTGGCCCAGCAGCGGGAGGCGGGTGGGCACGGAGCCGAGGCTCATGCGGCCAGGTGGCGACGGAACGCCGGGGTCATCGTTTCACGCGGGCCGTCGGGCGTGCGGACCACCAATCGTGCCGCCAGACCGCGCGCTTCGGCGAAGCGCAGGCCCGCATCGGGACCCATCACCGTCAGTGCGGTGGCCCAGGCATCGGCGTGCATGGCGTCGGCGGCGACCACGGTCACGGCCGCGACCGCCTGGGTCACCGGCGTGCCGGTGCGCGGATCGAAACTGTGCGAATAGCGCACGCCATCGTAATCGAAGTGGTGCCAGCGGTCGCCGGAGGTGGCGACCGCGGCGTCGTCCAGCACCAGCACCCGCGGCGGCAGCTCCGCCAGCGGGGTGTCCAGGTCCGGCTCGGCCTCGACCAGCACCTGCCAGGCACTGCCGTCGGGCTTGCGGCCATAGGCGCGGATCTCGCCACCGACCTCGACCAGGGCC
>JBQGEI010000282.1:0-2879 GCA_052039535.1 Pseudoxanthomonas sp. | reverse complement strand
TGGCCAGGTTCGGGTTCTTCCACAGCTCGCCCTTGCGCGGGGCGCGGCCGTCGATGGTGAACTGCTCCACGAAGCCCGGGTACGGCGACAGCCGCGGCACCGAGCGGTCCCAGTAATAGGCGATCACCTCGTGCACCGGGTGGCCTTGGCGCGCGTAGCGGATCGCCGGGGCGAGGTTGTCCGCCATCGGCAGGCGTCCGAAGCGGCCGTGCAGGGCGAACCAGCCGTCCACCGTCCCCGGCACCGATACCGGGAGCGGGCCGTGCGCCGGGATGTCGGTGAGGCCGCGCCGCTGGAACTCGGCCGGGGTCAGCGACCGCGGCGAGCGGCCGGAGCCGTTGTAGCCGTGGAGCTTGTGCGTCTTCGGATCCCACACGATGGCGAACAGGTCGCCGCCGATGCCGTTGCCGGTCGGCTCCATCAGGCCCAGCGCGGCATTGGCGGCGATCGCCGCGTCCACCGCAGAGCCCCCCTGCTTCATCACGTCCAGGGCGACCTGGGTCGCCAGCGGATGCGAGGTCGCGGCCATCGCGTGCGGCGCGATGACCTCCGAGCGGGTGGCGAACGCGCGTCCGGTGACGCGGTCGGCGGCCGTCGCGGGCAGCGCCGCCAGCAGTGCGGCACAGGAGAACAGCAGGCGGGACAGGGACATGGCACGGCACCGGGGAGGCGATCGCCGCACCATAGACGATCGCCCCGCGCGCCGCGACGCGGGCTCAGCGGCCGTCCAGCAGCTCCCGGTCGCGCACCGCGCCCCGGTCGGCGCTGGTGGCCAGCAGTGCATAGGCCTTCAGCGCGGTGCTGACCTTGCGCGGGCGCGCCTGCGCCGGCTTCCAGCCCCTGGCGTCCTGTTCGATCCGGCGGCGGGCCAGCTCGGCCGCGTCCACCAGCAGGTCGATGGCGCGGGCCGGGATGTCGATGCGGATGCGGTCGCCGTCGCGCACCAGGCCGATGGCGCCGCCGGCGGCGGCCTCCGGCGAGGCATGGCCGATGGACAGGCCCGAGGTGCCGCCGGAGAAGCGGCCATCGGTCAGCAGCGCGCACTGCTTGCCCAGCCCCTTGGACTTCAGGTAGCTGGTCGGGTACAGCATCTCCTGCATCCCGGGGCCGCCCTTGGGGCCCTCGTAGCGGATCACCACCACCTCGCCCGCGCGCACCTCGTCGCCAAGGATGCCGGCGACCGCCGCCTCCTGGCTTTCGTACACGCGCGCCGGGCCTTCGAACACGAGGATCGACTCGTCCACGCCGGCGGTCTTCACCACGCAGCCGTCCAGCGCGATGTTGCCGGTGAGCACCGCCAGGCCGCCTTCCTTCGAGAAGGCATGCTCGACGTCGCGGATGCAGCCTTCGGCGCGGTCGGTGTCCAGCGACGGCCAGCGCGTGGCCTGGCTGAAGGCGACCTGGGTCGGGATGCCGGCGGGACCGGCACGGAAGAACGTATGCACGGCCTCCTCGCTGGTGCGGGTCACGTCCCAGCGCCCGATCGCCTCGCCCAGGCTGGGCGAATGCACGGTGGCCACGTGCGTATGCAGCAGCCCGCCGCGCGCCAGCTCGCCGAGGATGGAAGGAATGCCGCCGGCGCGGTGCACGTCCTCGATGTGGTACTTCTGCGTGTTCGGCGCGACCTTGCACAGCTGCGGCACCCTGCGCGAGAGACGGTCGATGTCGCGCAGGGTGAACGGCACCTCGCCTTCCTGCGCGGCGGCCAGCAGGTGCAGGATGGTGTTGGTCGAGCCGCCCATGGCGATGTCCAGCGCCATCGCGTTCTCGAACGCCTCGAAGGTGGCGATGCCGCGCGGCAGCGCGCGTTCGTCGCCTGCGCCATACCAGCGGTGGCACAGCTCCACCGCGGTCACGCCCGCCTTCTTGAACAGCGCCTCGCGGTCGGCGTGGGTGGCGACCACGGTGCCGTTGCCCGGCAGCGACAACCCCAGGGCCTCGGTCAGGCAGTTCATCGAGTTGGCGGTGAACATGCCCGAGCACGAGCCGCAGGTCGGGCAGGCGCTGCGCTCCACCGCCGCCACCTGCTCGTCGCTGGCATTCGGGTCGGCGGCCATCACCATCGCGTCGATCAGGTCCAGCTTGTGGTCGGCCAGGCGCGTCTTGCCGGCCTCCATCGGCCCGCCGGACACGAACACCGTCGGGATGTTCAGCCGCATCGCGGCCATCAGCATGCCCGGGGTGATCTTGTCGCAGTTGGAGATGCACACCAGCGCGTCGGCGCAGTGCGCGTTGACCATGTACTCCACCGCGTCGGCGATCAGTTCGCGGCTGGGCAGCGAATAGAGCATGCCGTCGTGACCCATGGCGATGCCGTCATCCACCGCGATGGTGTTGAACTCCTTGGCCACGCCGCCGACGCGCTCGATCTCGCGCGCCACCAGCTGGCCGAGGTCCTTCAGGTGCACGTGGCCCGGCACGAACTGGGTGAAGGAGTTGGCGATGGCGATGATCGGCTTGTGGAAGTCGTCGTCCTTCATGCCGGTGGCGCGCCACAGCGCGCGGGCACCGGCCATGTTGCGGCCATGGGTCGAGGTCTTGGAGCGGTAATCGGGCATGGGATCCACGGATGCTGGCGAAGGCTGGCGGCGCGCTCGCGATGGATGCGGCCGCGTGCGCGCCGGTGCGCGCGAAGGCTCCCGATTGTGCTGGGTTTAACCGGTTGCATGTGCAACGGAAACAGCGCGCCGAACGCGCTTGACAAGCCCGAAGCGGGCGTGCTTTCCTGCAACCCATGTTGCATCGCCACAAGACCTCTTTCGACAACGTGCAGACGCCCGCCATTGCGGCGGCGCCGGTCCTTGTCCTCGTCCTTATTACCTCGCCAACAGGTGCGGGACGAGCCGGCGTGTAAGCAGAAAATTACGCCAGATTCTCGA
>JBQGEI010000281.1:0-5402 GCA_052039535.1 Pseudoxanthomonas sp. | reverse complement strand
CCTTGGGCAGGTCCGCCGGCGCCAGGTTGATGGTGATGCGCCGCTGCGGGTACTCGAACTGCGCGCAGAGGATCGCCGCACGCACCCGGTCACGCGATTCGCGCACCGCCGCCGCCGGCCAGGGCGATCGCGCTGGCTCCGTGGTGGGGCGCGCGCAGCGGACGCTGGCGCCAGCGCGCCGGATCCAGGCCGCGGCCACTGATCGAGTGCACCGCGGCGGTCTCCAGCGCCTCGGACTCGCTGGCCGGGGGCAGCAGCCCGGGCAGGCAGGACGCCAGCAGGGTCTTGCCGCAGCCAGGCGGCCCGCTCATCAGCAGGTGGTGGCCGCCGGCCGCGGCGATCTCCAGCGCCCGCCGCCCCTGCAGCTGGCCGCGAACGGTCGCCAGGTCCGGCTGTGGTGCCGCCGGCGCCGCGGTGTCCGGCGCGCTGCCACCGGCCTCGCCGGCCCGTGGCAGGGTCGCCTGCCCGCCCAGGCCGGCACACGCCTCCAGCAGGGTGCGCGCGACATAGGCGTCGGCCTGGCAGGCCAGGGCTGCTTCGGCGGCACTGGCGGCGGGCACCACCAGCCGGCGGCCTTCGCGCGCCGCGGCCAGCACCGCCGGCAGGATGCCGTCCACCGCGCGCAGCTCGCCGGTCAGGCCCAGCTCGCCGAGGAACTCGCAGCCGGCCAGCGCGTCGCGGTCGATCTGGCCGCTGGCGGCGAGGATGCCCAGCGCGATGGGCAGGTCGAAGCGGCCCCCGTCCTTGGGCAGGTCCGCCGGCGCCAGGTTGATGGTGATGCGCCGCTGCGGGTACTCGAACTGCGCGCAGAGGATCGCCGCACGCACCCGGTCACGCGATTCGCGCACCGCCGCCGCCGGCAGGCCGACGATCTGGGTCGACGGCAGGCCGCCGGACAGATGCACCTCGACCTGCACCGGCGGCGCGGCCACGCCGGCGCGGGCGCGGCTGTGGACCAGCGCCAGGCCCATGGCCGCTCAGTGCGGCTGGGCGGGCCCGCCGGTGCCGGCGGCCAGGCGCGTTTCCAGCTGCTCCACCGCCTGCTCCAGCTCGTGCAGCTTCTCGCGGGTGCGCAGCAGCACCGCGCGCTGCACGTCGAACTCCTCGCGGGTCACCAGGTCCAGGCGCGACAGGCCGGCCTGCAGCGCCGCGCGGAAGCTGTCCTGCAGCTCCCCGCCCGAATCGCGCAGCCCGGGGGGAACCAGCTCGCTCAGGCGGCGGGCGAGGTCGTCGATGTGGTTGAGGTCGATCATTGGAGTCCTCCGGCGGAATGGACAGTGTGCGCCGGCGACCGGGGGCGCGGCAGTCAGGCGGATATGCGTCGTGGCGTCGGGAAAATCCTAGCCGGGTGCATTGGACCGGAGCCGGGCCGGCCTGGGCAAGCACGCGGCGCGGTATCCTGTGCCCTGCATCCGCAGCGAACCCTGGAGACCCCGCGCATGAAGATGATCATGGCCGTGATCAAGCCGTTCAAGCTGGACGACGTGCGCGAGGCGCTCGCCAGCCATGGCATCGCGGGCATCACCGTCACCGAGGTCAAGGGCTTCGGCCGCCAGAAGGGCCACACCGAGCTGTACCGCGGGGCCGAGTACGTGGTCGATTTCCTGCCGAAGGTGAAGATCGAGGTCGCGGTGACCGACGACCGCGTGGACGCGGTGGTCGAGGCGATCGTCAAGGCGGCGGCCACCGGCAAGATCGGCGACGGCAAGGTGTTCGTGTACGACCTGGGCCAGGTCGTGCGCATCCGCACCGGCGAGCTGGACGCGGACGCACTCTGAGCCGCGTTGCGCGGTCAGCCGCCGAAGGTGGCCTTGAAGCCCCGGTAGAAGCGCTTCCAGCCGTCGCGCACGGCGGTGACCCAGCGCGGGTCGGCCAGCACCCCGGCAATGTAGCCGCCCGGCGCGCGGCCGGTGAGCCGCTGCTCGATCTTCAGCGCGTTGGACAGGTCGCTGCGGCGCAGTTCGCGCAGGACCGGTGCGTTGCGCATCCAGCGCGGCAGCCGCAGGGCCGAGGCGAAATCCACCAGGACCACGCGATCGCCGTCGACCATGACGTTGGCCGGGTGCAGGTCATTGTGGGTGATGCCATTTGCATGCAGGTGCGCGACCGCTCCACGCAGGCGGCGAAAGGTGTCCTCGCCGACTTCGGTCTTGGGGCCCAGCGGCTGTCCCGGCACGAACTCCATGGCCAGCGCCAGGCCGCCGGTGATACCCAGCAGCATCGGCGCGTGCGCCCAGCCGCGCAGCTGGGCCAGGGCGCGGGCCTCGCGACGGACCAGCAGCCGCGCCAGCGGCGCCAGGGGGGTGCGGCGGTAGCGGCCGTAGTCCTTGACCACCGCCAGCTGGCCCTTGACCCGTGTGCGATACACGTCCGGTTCGAGCAGGCGGGTACCTTCCTTCAGCAGGAAGGGGGCTTCGGATGACCGGCCGGCCATGCCGGCGGGCGGGGCAAGGGTGTGCATGGCGGAGTTCTTCTGCTCGCCGCCGGACGAGGGGAGGGGGACTCCGGCGGGGGTGGCCTCGTCGGGCCACGGGCAATTTTAGAACTCGCGGGTCTGATAATGCTGAATGTTAAGAAAAGGCTATGTTCCGTTTCTGGGACACTGGCGCTTTCCTGTCGCGGATTGCACGTGCGCTGTAAGCATACGGCGCCGACCGGGCAGGCTTCGGGCGCCCCATACGGGCCGGCGCGCCGCCCGGGCGCGCCGGACGCTACGTTACTCGCCGAGGGCCTGGGCCACGAACGGCGGAGCCACCAGCACGCCCTGGTGCAGGTGCGCGGTGTAGTAGCGGGTGTCAAAGCCCTTGCCTTGCGCATCGCCCTGGCGGAAGTCGAAGCCCTGGCCCTTGCGCGCCAGGGTCACGCTCCACCAGCCGGTCGGGTAGCACGGCTGCGGGAACGGCAGGGTCTTGAAGGTCGAGAAGCCCGCCTTGCCCATCTCCGAGCGCATGGCCTGGATCAGTTCCAGCTGCGCCAGCGGCGACTCGGACTGCTGCACCAGGATGCCGTCGTCCTTCAGGGCGCGGAAGCAGCTGGCGTAGAAGTCCTTGTTGAAGAGGCCTTCGGCCGGACCGACCGGGTCGGTGGAGTCGACGATCACCACGTCCACGCTGCCGGCCGGGCAGTTGGCCATGTAGGCCACGCCGTCGTCGAACAGCAGCTCGGCGCGCGGGTCGGCATTGGCGTCGCACAGCTCCGGGAAGTGCTTCTCGGCCATGCGCGTGACCTGCTCGTCGATGTCGCACTGGGTCGCGCTCTCCACGCCCGGGTGCTTGAGCACCTCGCGCAGGGTGCCGCAGTCGCCGCCGCCGATGATCACCACGCGCTTCGGGGCGGCGTGGGTGAACAGCGCCGGGTGGCTGATCATCTCGTGGTACAGGAAGTTGTCGCGGCTGGTGAGCATCACCGCGCCGTCGATCAGCATCAGGTTGCCCCAGTCGGTGGTGCGGTAGATCTCGATCTTCTGGAACGGCGACTGCACTTCGTCGAGCTTGGCCTCCACGCGGTAGCCGATGGCCGATCCGGTCGGCTCGAAACGCTCGATGTACCAGTTGTCCTGGGTGCTCATGGCAGTCCTCGTGGGGGGCAGGGGCGCCGCGGCTGGCGGCCGGATGCCGGATCCGCGCGGGGCGGGCGGCGAAGGGCGCGCATTGTAACGGAGCGCCACGGACGGCAGCGGTAGAATGCGCGTCCTTCCCCGTCAGCCGAGTCCCGCACGATGAGCGACTGGTCCGCCGACCACGCCCGCGCCACCTGGTCCATCCCGCACTGGTCCGGCGGCTACTTCGACGTGGCCGATGGCGCGATGCAGGTGCTGCCGCGCGGCGAAGGCGGCCCCGCGCTGGCGCTGCCGGCGCTGGTGGACGCCGCCCGCGCGCAGGGCATGCAGCTGCCGCTGCTGCTGCGTTTCCCGGACATCCTCGGCGACCGCCTGGCGCGGCTGCAGGCCGCCTTCGCCCGCGCGATGGACGACACCGGCTATGCCGGCGGCTATACCGCGGTCTACCCGATCAAGGTCAACCAGCACCGTGGCGTGGCCGGTACCCTCGCCTCGCACCAGGGCGAGGGCTTCGGCCTGGAGGCCGGCAGCAAGCCGGAGCTGATGGCGGTGCTGGCGCTGTCGCGGCCGGGCGGCCTGATCGTGTGCAACGGCTACAAGGACCGCGAGTACATCCGCCTGGCGCTGATCGGCCGCAAGCTGGGCCTGGAGACCTTCATCGTCATCGAGAAGCCCTCCGAGCTGCAGCTGGTGATGGAGGAAGCGCGCGCGCTGGACGTGCAGCCGGGCCTGGGCGTGCGCATGCGCCTGGCCTCGCTGGGCGCCGGCAAGTGGCAGAACAGCGGTGGCGACAAGGCCAAGTTCGGGCTGTCCCCGCGCCAGGTGCTGGACCTGTGGAAGACGCTGCGCGACACCGGGATGGCCCATTGCCTGCAGCTGCTGCACTTCCACATGGGCTCGCAGATCTCCAACGTGCGCGACATCGCCAACGGCATGCGCGAGGCGGTGCGCTACTTCAGCGAACTGTCGCGGCTGGGCGCGTCCATCCGCTACATGGACGTCGGCGGCGGCCTGGGCATCGACTACGAGGGCACGCGCTCGCGCAGCGACTGCTCGATCAACTACGGCCTGGCCCAGTACGCGGCCAACATCGTGCAGCCGCTGGCCGAGGCCTGCACGCAGCAGGGGCTGGCGCCGCCGCGCATCGTCACCGAATGCGGCCGTGCGATGACCGCGCACCACGCGGTGCTGGTGGCCAACACCGTCGAGGTCGAGACCGCGCCGGAAGGCCGCGTGCCCGATGCGCACGACGACGAGCCGGCCGCCATCCGCCACCTGCGCGAACTGCACGCGGACCTGGACCGCCGTCCGCCGCTGGAGCTGTTCCACGAGGCCCAGCATTTCCACGCCGAGGGCCTGGCCGCCTACGCCCTGGGCCAGATCGACCTGCCCCAGCGTGCGCGCGTGGACGACCTGTTCTACGCCGTGGCCCATGGCGTGCGTGCGCGCCTGGACGGTGGCGAGCGCAGCCACCGCCCGGTGCTGGACGAGCTCAACGACCGCCTGGTCGACAAGTACTTCGTCAACTTCAGCGTGTTCGAGTCGATCCCCGACGCCTGGGCGATCGACCAGGTGTTCCCGATCGTGCCCATCGAGCGCCTGGACGAGGCCCCGGCGCGGCGTGGCGTGATCGCCGACATGACCTGCGATTCCGATGGCGCGGTGAAGACCTACGTGGAGAACGGCGGCCTGGACACCTCGCTGCCGTTGCATCCGGTGCGCCATGGCGAGGGCTACCGGCTGGCGTTCTTCCTGGTCGGCGCCTACCAGGAGATCCTGGGCGACATCCACAACCTGTTTGGCGACACCGACGCGGTGGAAGTGCGGCTCGGCGCCGACGGCG
>JBQGEI010000280.1:0-3006 GCA_052039535.1 Pseudoxanthomonas sp. | reverse complement strand
ATGCGGCCGTTGGCCTTATCCGGGCTACCCGGGCCGGCGCGTACCGGCGGGAACTTCCTGTTTCCCGGTTCGCCCGGCGGAGTGGGCCAGGCACGGCGCGGTGCGCGAGCGGAGCGCACCCGGCGATGCGCTGGGGTGGTCCACCCGACGGAAACCCCGGATGCGGTCTTCACCGCATCCGGGCTGCCGGTCAGCCGACCAGCTCGGCGTCCAGCGAGATCGGCACGGCGGACAGGGCCTTGGACACCGGGCAGTTCTGCTTGGCGTCGTCGGCGATGGCGCGGAACTGCTTTTCGTCGATGCCCGGCACCTGCGCCTTCAGGGTCAGGCGGATCTGCGACAGGCTGGGGCCGCCTTCCATCGACAGGTCCACGTCGGCGCGGGTGTCCAGCGAGGTGGGAGTGAAGCCGGCCTCGCCGAGCTTGGCCGACAGGGCCATGGTGAAGCAGCCGGCATGGGCGGCGGCGATGAGCTCTTCCGGGTTGGTGCCCTTCTGCTCGCCGAAGCGGCTGTTGAAACCGTACGCGGTGCCGGCGAGCAGGCCGCTCTGCGGCGTATCCAGCTTGCCCTTGCCGCTCTTGAGGTCGCCTTCCCAGTGCGCGGTGGCGTGACGCGAGATGCCCATGGCAGGTCCTTTGGTGTGGTCTGGAGGGAGCGGCCAGCCTAGCCAGCGCGACGTTAGCGGTCCGTGCGCGGGTACGGCACTCGCACAGACAGGTGGCGCGCCCGCCAATGCCGGCCGCTTCGTGCCCGTCGCCAGGCCCGTCCGGGCACCGGCCGGCGAGTTGTGAAAGCGCCGTGCTTGTGCGACGCAACGTGCCGGCGCGCGCGGGGCGCGCGATGGTGTGGGTCCGCCATGACTGCCCGCCGGGAGCGATCCCGCGGCCGATCGGGGACGGCCTGTGCCGGACTGCCATGACGGCCCTTCGACCCCACCGGGAGGACGGCCCATGCACTACACCACCCGCGATATCCGCAACGTGGCCCTCGCAGGCCACCCCGGCGCCGGCAAAACCACCCTGTTCGAAGCCCTGCTGCATGCCGGCGGCGTCCTGGCCACGGCAGGCAGCGTCGAGCGCGGCACCACGGTGTCTGATTCGGACCCGATCGAGAAGGCCCGCGGCCATTCGCTGGACATCGCCATCGCCAGCATCGACCACGCCGGCGGCGACGGCCGCCCCTGCCACCTCAACTTCATCGACACCCCCGGCTATCCGGACTTCCGCGGGCCGGCGCTGTCGGCGCTGTCGGCGGTGGAAACGGCGGTGGTGGTGGTCGATGCCGACACCGGCGTGGAGCACGGGACCGTGCGCCTGATGGAGCGCGCCCGCGAACGCGGCCTGTGCCGGGCGATCGTGGTCAACAAGATCGACCACGAGCATGCCGACTGCGGCCGGGTGCTGGCGCAGCTGCGCGAGACGTTCGGCCCGCAGGTGCTGCCGCTGAACCTGCCGGCGGACTGGGGCAGGCGCGTGGTGGACTGCTTCTCCGGCGCCGGAGGCGACTCGGACCTGGGCCCGGTCGCCGAGTGGCACCAGCGCATCCTCGACCAGGTGGTGGAGGTGGACGAGGCCGCCATGGAGCGCTACCTGGAGCGCGGCGAGTCGGGGCTGGCGCCGGAGGCGCTGCACGACGCCTTCGAGCAGGCCCTGCGCCAGGGCCACCTGGTGCCGGTGTGCTTCGTCTCCGCGCGCAGCGGGGTCGGCGTGCCGGAGCTGCTGCGGGTGGCCTCGCGGCTGTTCCCCGACCCCACCGAGGGCAACCCGCCGCCGCTGCTGGCCAGCGATGGCAACGGCGGCACCCGGCCGCTGCCGGTGCGCGCCGACGCGGACGGGCACGTGATCGCCGACGTGTTCAAGGTGGTCAACGACCCGTTCATCGGCAAGCTCGGCGTGTTCCGGGTGTACCAGGGCACGGTCCGGCGCGACACCCCGCTGTACGTGGACGACGGCAAGCGTGCGCACCGGGCCGGCCACCTGTTCGCGCTGCGCGGCCGCGAGCACGTGGAGGTCGAGCAGGCCGTGGCCGGCGACATCGCGGCAGTGGGCAAGATCGAGGAGGTGCACTTCGACGCGCTGCTGCACGACAGCCACGAGGAGGACGGCGTGCGCCTGGCGCCGGTGGCCTTCCCCGAACCGATGTTCGGCCTGGCGGTACAGGCGGCCAGCCGCGGCCAGGAACAGAAGCTGGCACAGGCGCTGCAGAAGCTGGCCGAGGAGGACCCGGCGTTCGTGGTCGCGCATGACGCGGAGGTCAACGAGACGGTGATCCGAGGGCTGTCCGAGCTGCACCTGCGGGTGATGCTGGAGCGGCTGCGCGAGCGCTTCGGGCTCCAGGTGCAGGCGCGCCCACCGCGCATCGCCTACCGCGAGACGGTGTCGGCCGTGGCCGAAGGCCACCATCGGCACCGCAAGCAGACCGGCGGCGCCGGCCAGTTCGCCGAGGTGTTCCTGCGGGTGGAGCCACTGCCGCGCGGAGGCGGCTTCGAGTTCGTGGACGAAGTGCGCGGTGGCGCCATCCCGGGGCAGTTCATCCCCGCGGTGGAGAAAGGCGTGCGCCAGGCCCTGCAGGCCGGTGCGGTCAGTGGGCACCCGGTGCAGGACGTACGGGTGGTGGTGCACGACGGCCGCCACCACGCGGTGGACAGCAAGGAGGTGGCCTTCGTCACCGCCGGGCGCAAGGCATTCCTGGACGCGGTCTCGCGCGCCTCACCGCTGGTGCTCGAACCGGTGGTGGCGCTGGAGGCCTGGGCGCCGGATGCGCAGCTGGGCGATGTGACCGGCGCACTGGCCGCCCGCCGCGCGCGGATCGCCGGTACGGGGGGCGAGGATGGACATGGCACCGGCGCGGTGGTGCGCGCCGAGGTGCCCCAGGCCGAACTGGAAGGCTTCGCCGCGGAGCTGAAATCGCTCACGGCCGGCAAGGGTCGCTACGTGCTGGAGTTCAGCCACTACGAGCCGGTGCCGCCACACGTGCAGCAGAAGCTGGTCGCAGGCTGGAAGCCCA
>JBQGEI010000279.1:0-2738 GCA_052039535.1 Pseudoxanthomonas sp. | reverse complement strand
AGCAGCAACTCCGCCTTTTCGGTCGTGAACCGCACCGGCGGCGCGCTGTGCTTCATCACCACCGCGCTGATCGTGATGCAGGCCATCCGTGCGCGCAGCCAGGCCGAGCGCGCGCTGTGGCTGCAGGAGGCGGAGAACGCGGTGGCCCTCGCCCTGCAGGGTGACCAGACCCCCGAACAGGTGGCGGAAGCCTCGTTGCGCGAACTGTGCCGGCACACCGGCGCCCGGACCGGCGTGCTGTACCAGCTCGAAGGCCAGTCCCTCGCCCTGGTCGGTGGGGTGGCCCTGGCCCGCGACATCCCGGCCCGGATCGGCGCGGGCAGCGGCCAGCTGTGGGAAGTGGTGGTCGAGCCGGCGCCACGCATCGTGCATGGCGTGGCGGCCGGGCACGTGGCGGTGGAATCGGCCCTGGGCCGCACGCCCGCCGGCGAACTGCTGCTGGCGCCGGTCACCGCCGATGGGCAGCCCAACGGCGCCCTCGAGCTGGGGCGCACCGCGCGCCACGCCGATGGCGGCCTGGCCAGCGAGCTGCTGCGCAGGTGCTCGGAGAAGATCGGCATCGCGCTGCGCACCGCGCGCCTGCGCGCCGAACTGATCGAGCTGCTCGAGGAGACCCAGCGCCAGAGCGAGGAGCTGCAGGCCCAACAGGAAGAACTGCGGGTGGCCAACGAGGAGCTGGAGGAGCAGAGCCGCACCCTGCAGCATTCGCAGGTCAACCTCGAGCAGCAGCAGGCCGAGCTGGAAGCGACCAACGTGCAGCTTGAGGAACGCACCCACGAGCTGGAGTCCCAGCGCCAGTACCTGCTGGCGGCGCAGGACGACCTGCTGCGCAGCCGCGCCGAGCTGGCGTCCGCCTCGCGCTACAAGTCCGAGTTCCTGGCCAACATGTCGCACGAGCTGCGCACGCCGCTCAACAGCGCGCTGATCCTGGCCAAGCTGCTGGCCGACAACCGCGACAGCACGCTGACCGCCGAGCAGGTCAAGTACGCGCAGGCGATCCACTCGGCCAACAACGACCTGCTGGCCCTGATCAACGACATCCTCGACCTGTCCAAGATCGAGGCCGGCCACGTGGAGCTGGTCGACGAGACCCTGTACGCCGAATCGGTGGTGACGCGCATGCGCGACACCTTCGAGCCGCTCGCCCGGCAGAAGGGACTGGAACTGCGCATGGAAGTCGCTCCCGGCGCGCCGGCGCAGTTCGTGGCCGACAGCCAGCGGCTGCAGCAGATCCTGAAGAACCTGCTGGCCAACGCGGTGAAGTTCACCGAGCGCGGCTCGGTGTCGCTGAAGGTCGAAGGCCACGGCAGGCGCGTGCGCTTCGTGGTGTGCGACACCGGCATCGGCATCCCGCGCGAGCAGACCGGCGTGATCTTCGAAGCGTTCCGCCAGGCCGATGGCAGTACCAGCCGCCGCTTCGGCGGCACCGGGCTGGGCCTGGCGATCTCCCGCGATCTGGCGGTGCGCATGGGCGGCACGCTGGGCGTGGAGAGCGAGCCTGGCCGTGGCAGCTGCTTCACCCTGGAGATCCCGGCCGACGGCGCGCCGCCGGCGGAGGACGCACCGTCCGGTGGCGCGATGGCGGCGGCCGGTCCGGCGCCGCAATCGCCTTCCAGGGCCGCGGCGCCTGCGGCGGCCCCGCCCGCCCCCGCGGCGGCCCCGCCTGCACCCACCCCTGCCGGCGCCCCGCCCGAGGCGGTGGCCGACGACCGCCATGGCCGCCAGCGGCCCGGGCGACTGATCCTGACGATCGAGGACGACCCGGATTTCGCCCGCGCGCTGGTGGACCTCGCCCACGAGCTGGACTTCGACTGCGTGGTCGCCCACACCGCCGAGGAGGGCCTGGCCTTGGCCGCGGAGCTGCGGCCGAGTGGCATCCTGCTGGACATCGGCCTGCCCGACGTCTCCGGCCTGAGCGTGCTCGAGCGGCTCAAGCGCGATCCGGCGACCCGCCACCTGCCGGTGCACGTGGTCTCGGCGCTGGAGCGCAGCCAGGTGGCGCTGGAGCTGGGCGCGGTCGGCTACCTGATCAAGCCGGCCACCCGCGACCGCCTGGCCGCTGCCATCCGCCAGCTCGAGCAGACCCACGCCCGCGACGTACGCCGGCTGCTGATCGTGGAGGACGACCGCGACCTGCGCGCAAACCTGCAGCTGCTGCTGGCGCGCGACCAGCTGGAGATCGTGGCCGTCGGCACCATCGCCGACGCGATCGCCCAGCTGGACCAGAGCACCTTCGACTGCATGGTCACCGACCTGTCCCTGCCCGACGGCAGCGGCTACGACCTGCTGGAGCGGATGTCCAACAGCGACACCGGCGCTTTCCCGCCGATCATCGTCTACACCGGCCGGGCGCTGACCCGCGACGAGGAGCAGCGGCTGCGCCGCTATTCCAAGAGCATCATCATCAAGGGCGCGCGCTCGCCGGAGCGGCTGCTGGACGAGGTCACCCTGTTCCTGCACAGCGTCGAGGCCTCGCTTCCCGGCGACCAGCAGCGGCTGCTGCGCGAGGCGCGCCGCCGCGACGCGGTGCTCGACGGCCGCGCGGTGCTGCTGGTGGAAGACGACGTGCGCAACATCTTCGCCCTGTCCAGCGTGCTGGAACCGCTGGGGGTGCGCCTGGAGATCGCGCGCAACGGGCGCGAGGCCCTGGAGACCGTCGGCCGCCAGGAGTTCGACCTGGTGCTGATGGACATCATGATGCCGGAGATGGACGGGCTGACCGCGATGCGCGAGATCCG
>JBQGEI010000278.1:0-3809 GCA_052039535.1 Pseudoxanthomonas sp. | reverse complement strand
GGGAGAATGACGCATGGAAGGCTCTCTTTGAGGAGTGGATCGGGTCCGGCCGTCGGCCTGGATCCCGTGGACGCGGCGCAGCTTGCAAGCGCCGCCTGACAACCATGCGACGCGCCGATGACAACTGCATGACGCCTGGCGCACGCACCTGCCAACGGGCGTCGCGGCAGCCCGTCGCGCGCCTGTCATCGATCGGTCACGGCATTGACCCGGACGTGTCACGCATCGGCGATGCAATGCCCGGCGACGGACCCGGACGGTGTCCGCGATCTCCCCATCTGCCATGGAGTTGCCCTGGTGAAGTTCTCGCTCAAGACCCGCATGGCCGTCGCGTTGATCGCGGCCGCCTCGACCCTTTCCACCGCCCACGCCAACGACGTCACCGGCGCCGGCGCGTCCTTCATCTATCCGGTCATGACCAAGTGGTCGTCCGATTACAAGGCTGCCACCGGCAAGCAGGTGAACTACCAGTCCATCGGCTCCGGCGGCGGCATCGCCCAGATCAAGGCCGGCACCGTGGACTTCGGCTCCTCCGACGCGCCGCTCAAGCCCGAGGAGCTGGCCAAGCACGGCCTGGCCCAGTTCCCCTCGGTGATCGGCGGCGTGGTGCCGATCCTCAACGTGCAGGGCATCGCCCCCGGCGCGTTGAAGCTCGACGGCCCGACCCTGGCCGGGATCTTCCTTGGCAGGATCGGCAAGTGGAACGACCCGGCGATCGCCGCGCTCAACCCCGGCCTGTCGCTGCCGGATGCCAAGATCACCGTGGTCCACCGCTCCGATGGCTCGGGCACCACCTTCAACTTCGTCAACTACCTCTCCAAGGTCAGCCCGGAGTGGCAGCAGAAGGTCGGCGAAGGCACCTCCGTGCAGTGGCCGGCGGGCATCGGCGGCAAGGGCAACGAGGGCGTGGCCGCGTACGTCAAGCAGATCAAGGGCGGCATCGGCTACGTCGAGCTGTCCTATGCGCTGCAGAACCGGCTCTCGCACGCCTCCCTGAAGAACGCCGCCGGGCGTTTCGTGCAGCCCTCCGAGGAGAGCTTCGCGGCCGCCGCCGCCAGCGCCAACTGGGGCGCCAGCAAGGACTTCTACCTGGTGATGACCAATGCACCCGGCGAGGGCTCCTGGCCGATCACCGCCACCAACTTCATCCTCATGTACAAGCAGCCGAAGAACGCAGCCGGTGCCCGCAGCGCCAAGCAGTTCTTCCAGTGGGTGTATGCCAACGGCGATGCCCAGGCGCGCCAGCTGGACTACGTGCCGCTGCCGGACGCGCTGGTCCGCCAGATCGAGGCGTACTGGGCCCAGAACATGAAGTACTGAGCAATGGCGCCGGGTCTCTCTCCCCGGCTCCTGGCACCGGAGCGCGGCCCCTGGCCGCGCTTCGTCTTTTCCGCTTGCTGGCCGGCCGTGCGACGACTGTCATACAGGTGTAACGCAAACATCATTTCATGGGCGCACCCGCCGGGCAGCCGGCACGGATACAGGTTCCGCCCCATGATGCGTCCCCCTACCCGCCTCCTCGTCCTGTCCCTGGCCGCGGCGCTGTCACTGGCCGCCTGCGGCGATGGTGGCAGCCCTGCCAGTGCCGAGGGCACCCCGGGCAGCGGGGCCCCCGGCAGCAGCGAGGCGGTCGCCGCCCAGATCTCCGGCGCCGGAGCCTCGTTCATCTATCCGCTGGTCTCGCGCTGGTCGGCCGACTACAACGCCGCCACCGGGCACAAGGTCAACTACCAGTCGATCGGCTCCGGGGGCGGCATCGCCCAGATCAAGGCCGGCACCGTCGACTTCGGCTCCTCGGACAAGCCGCTGCCGCCGCAGGAGCTGGCGGAAGCCGGCCTGGGCCAGTTCCCTTCCGCCATCGGCGGCGTGGTGCCGGTGTTCAACGTTCCCGGCATCGAGCCGGGCCAGCTGCGCCTGACCGGCGCCCTGCTGGCCGATATCTTCATGGGACGCATCACCCGCTGGGACGACCCGCAGCTGGCCGCCGCCAACCCGGGGCTGTCACTGCCGGCGGAGAAGATCACCGTCGTGCACCGCTCCGACGGTTCCGGCACCACCTTCAACTTCTCCAACTACCTGTCCAAGGTCAGCCCGCAGTGGAAGCAGGCCGTCGGCGAGGGCACCTCGCTGCAGTGGCCCGGCGGCGTCGGCGGCAAGGGCAACGAGGGCGTGGCCGCCTACGTTCAGCAGATCAAGGGCGGCATCGGCTATGTGGAGCTGGCCTATGCCCTTCAGAACAAGATGCCCTACGCATCGCTGCAGAACGCCGCCGGCCAGTGGGTCCAGCCGAGCGCCGAGAGCTTCGCCGCCGCGGCCGCCAGCGCCGACTGGGCAGGCGCGGCGGACTTCAACCTGGTGATCACCCATGCCCCCGGCGAAGGTGCCTGGCCGATCACCGCCACCAACTTCATGCTCATGCCCAAGCAGGCCAGGGACCCGGCCCGCAGCCAGGCCACGCTCGCGTTCTTCCGTTGGGCCTTCGAGCACGGCCGCGCCCAGGCCGACGCGCTGCATTACGTGCCGCTGCCCCCGGAGCTGGTGCAGCAGATCGAGACCTACTGGGCCAGCGAGTTCCGGTAACCCGCCCGCATCGCGTCCCCTGCGTCGCAGGGCGGCGGCCCGCACCCTCCCCGGGCCGCCGCCCCGCGCGCACCTACTCCCAGCGAGCCGATGAACACCATCACCCTGCACGCCAGCCAGGCCGACGCGCGCGAGCGCAGCGACGCCCGCGCCGACCGGATGTTCCGCTACGCCCTGACCGCCTGCGTGGCCTTCGTGCTGGTCGCCCTGGCCGGGGCGGCGCTGTCGATGCTATGGGGCGGGCGCGACGCGCTGCAGACCCAGGGCCTGAGCTTCTTCTACTCGGCCGAATGGAACCCGGTGGAGAACCGCTTCGGCGCGCTGGTGCCGATCTACGGCACGCTGGTGACCGCGCTGATCGCCATGGTGATCGCGGTACCGGTGAGCTTCGGCATCGCCTTCTTCCTGACCGAGGTGGCGCCGCGCTGGCTGCGCGGCCCGGTCGGTACGGCGATCGAGCTGCTCGCCGGCATCCCCTCGATCATCTACGGCATGTGGGGCCTGTTCGTGCTGGTCCCGGTGATGACCGAATACGTCACTCCCTGGCTCAACGACACCCTCGGCACCGCGCCGCTGATCGGCCCGCTTTTCCAGGGGCCGCCACTGGGGATCGGCCTGCTGACCGCCGGGTTCGTGCTGGCGATCATGGTGATCCCGTTCGTGTCCTCGGTCATGCGCGAGGTGTTCCTGACCGTGCCGACGCGGCTCAAGGAATCGGCCTACGCGCTGGGCTCCACCCGCTGGGAAGTCAGCTGGGACATCGTCCTGCCCTACACCCGCTCGGCGGTGATCGGCGGCATCTTCCTGGGCCTGGGCCGGGCCTTGGGCGAGACCATGGCGGTGGCCTTCGTGGTCGGCAACGCGGTGCGGCTGTCGCCCTCGCTGCTGGAGCCCGGCACCACCATTGCCGCGCTGATCGCCAACGACTTCGGCGAGGCTACCGAGACCTACCGCTCCGCGTTGCTGCTGCTGGGCTTCGTGCTGTTCATCGTCACCTTCGTGGTGCTCGCCATTGCCCGGCTGATGCTGATGCGCCTGGCCCGCAAGGAGGGCAACTGATGTCCGCATACGCCGCACCCGGTTCCGGCGGGCTCTACCTGCGCCGGCGCCTCACCAACGTCGTGGCGCTGGTGCTGTCCTGTGCCACCGCCCTGTTCGGCCTGTTCTTCCTGGGCTGGATCCTGTGGACCCTGCTGGCCAAGGGCCTGGCCGGGATCGACTGGAACCTG
>JBQGEI010000277.1:0-1606 GCA_052039535.1 Pseudoxanthomonas sp. | reverse complement strand
ACCTTGAACACGGTGATGGTCAGGCTCTGCGGCACTTCCGGCTTGGAGGTGAACCACTCCGCGTCGGCCCAGCTCTGCAGCACGGCGCGCGCATTGGCGTTGCCGGCCCGGGCCTTGGCTTCCACGTCATGGAACGCGTCGAACACCAGCAGGGTGTTCTTCAGCGCATCGGCGGCGATGGTGCCGACCGCCGCATCGTCAAGCAGTTCGATAAGCGGCGCGACGTTGTAGCCGCCCAGCATGGTGCCCAGCAGCTCGGTGGCGCGCTGCCGGCTGATCAGGGGGTTGGCCTCGCTGCCGAAGGCCAGCGCGGCCAGGTAGGACGCCTTGACCTTGGCCGCATCGTCCACGCCGGCCGGCACGCGATGGCTGATCAGCTCGACCAGGAACTGCTCCTCGCCGGCCGGCGGGTTCTTCAGCAGTTCGATGACCTCCGCGGTCTGCTGCGCGGTGAGCGGCAGCGGCGGGATGCCGAGGGCGGCGCGCTCGGCGACGTGGTGGCGGTAGGCTTCCAACATGGACAACTCCGGACTTGGGTACGGGAAAAGAAACGGGGATTCAGGCCTGCGGCACGACCAGCCGCAGGCCCTTGAAGTAATCGCGGTAGAAGGCGTCGTTCCAGGTGACCAGCCCGTCGCACTGCAACAGGGCATGGGCACCGACCATGAACGCGCCGATGCCGCGCTGCGGGCCACCACGCTGGCGGTGGCGACGGTGCATCTCGCCGGCGCGCAACGCGGACTTTGCTTCCAGGGCGCTGAAGTGCACGCCCATCTCCTCGAGGGCCTCCTGGACTTCGGCACCACCCCGCAGCGCGCCGCACAGCTCGGCCAGGGTGGTGCCACACACGACCACCCGGCCGCCGACCAGCGCCTGCCGCAGGCAGGCCTCCACCGCGTCGGCGCGGGGGCCGTCGCTGAGCAGCTCGATCAGGACCGGCGAATCGACCGCGATCATGCGCCGTCGTCGTCGCGCAACCGTTCGACCGCCTCCTCGGACGAGCCGAAGCCGTCCAGCGCGAACTTGCCGCGGGCGCGGGAGATGGCATCGTCCACGCTCTTGCGCAGGATGATGCGGCTGCCGTCCAGCTCCACCTTCAGCAGGGTGCCCTTGGTCAGCCCCAGCGCATCGCGCACGGCCTTGGGCAGCGTGATCTGGCCACGCTCGGCCACGGTCGCTTCCATGGGATCTCCCCCAGACGGTATGTGGGCATGATACATACCATTTCATGCATACTCAAACCCGCGTACCCGCCGATGGCCGACAATGAGGCCGCAACCACGGCCCTGTCATGCCTGAAGGCCAATAATCGCCAACGATTTCCCCGCCGCCCTGCGGCACCCCCTTCCAGCCAGAGGAGCCCGCAATGCGCGATTCCTTCGCCACCCGCAGCCGCCTTGAGACCGGTGGCCAGTCCTACACCTATGCCAGCCTGGCCAGGCTGGGCGAGCGCTTCGACCTCGCGCGCCTGCCCTACTCGATGAAGATCCTGCTGGAGAACCTGCTCCGGCACGAGGACGGAGTCACCGTGCTGCCTGCCCACATCGAGGCGGTGGCCACCTGGGACCCGCAGGCCGAGCCGGATACGGAGATCGCCTTCATGCCG
>JBQGEI010000276.1:0-10237 GCA_052039535.1 Pseudoxanthomonas sp. | reverse complement strand
GACGCGAACTCCGGCGGCGCCTGGCCGCCCGAAGCGCTGCCCATGCGCTCCCACAGCCCGATGGCCTCGTTCGGGTCGTAGCAGGCCGCCGCCGCGAGCATCAGCCCGACCTCGTCGGCCTGGGTCTCGTGGCTGCGCGCGTAGGGCAGCAGGTAGCCATACCCCATCGCCGCCTGCACCATCTGCTGGTACTGCGGGTCGCCGGTGGCCGCGCCGGCCATCTGCCCGATCTGCGCCAGCTTCTGCTGGCTCATGCGCTGCTCGCCGTGGCGCAACAGGGCATGGGCGATCTCGTGGCCCATCACCACCGCCAGTGCATCCTCGCTCTGGGCCACTGGCAGCAGCCCGGTGTAGACGGCCATCTTCCCGCCTGGCAGGCAGAACGCGTTGGCCTGCCCGGAGGGAATGACGTTGACCTCCCATTCGAACTGCTGCCAGTGGGTCGGCGCCTGCATGCCGTGCTCGGCCGCCAGCGCCGCGGTGACCTCGTCGACCTGGTCGATCAGGCGTGCCGCGACCTGCTGCACCTGCCGGGAGGTGGGATCGGACCGCGGCAGTGGCGGCTCCTGGGACAGGATCTCCTGGTAGGCCTGCAGCCCCAGCGCACGCATCTGCTCGGGGTCGAGGCTGCCGTCGATCAGGACCTTCTCGCCGGTGTACGGGTCCTCGGTCTGGTTGGACAGGTAGTAGCACCCGCCGTAGGCCAGGAAGCCCAGCACGATGATCCAGCGCACGCCGCCGCCCAACCCACCGCCGCGCCTGCGGCCAGGCTGCCCGGCACGGTTTTCCATCTGCATCGTCCTCTCCCTGTCCTCAGATGCCGCGCACCAGGCGGAAGCCGATGCGCGCGCTGGTCACGTCCGAATCCATCCGTGAACGCCAGGCGGCCCGGGTCTGTGCCGGCGATCCGGCCCAGGAGCCGCCGCGCACCACCCGCGCCCGGCATCCCGGGTTGTACCAGGCCGCACCGTCGGCCGGTGCCCGCCGGTAACTGGCGTGCCAGCAGTCGGCGACCCACTCGGAAACATTGCCGGCCATGTCGTGAAGGCCCCATGCATTGGGTTTGAAACGGCCGGCCGGTGCCACGCCCCAGTACCCGTCGCCGTAGCCGACGAAACCGTTGTTCCAGGTGCGCCCGCTGGGGGAGACGTCGTTGCCGCCGGTGAAGTTGCCGCTGTCAGGGGGCGGCACGCCGTGGTCGCCCCAGGGGAAGCGGCCAGGATTGCCGGCGCGCAGCGCATACTCGAATTCGGCCTCGCTCGGCAGGCGGTAATGGCGGCCGGTCTGCTCCGACAGCCAGGCCGCGTATGCCTCCGCGTCACGGACGCTCACATGCAGTACCGGATCGCCGGGATCGGCCGGGCGACCGTCGTAGCCGGATTGCCAGTCCACCCCGCTGCGGCGCACGAAGTTGCCGCTGCGCTCGTCGTACACCAGCGAGTTGCCGCGGCGGGTGGCGCGCGGACGGGCGCCGGCGGAAGCCACGAAATGCCCGAAGTCGGCGACCGTCACCTCGGTCAGGGACATCGCGAAACCGCGGTTGAAACGCACGTAGTGGGCGGGCTTTTCGGCATCGGCGGCCAGCGGGTCGCTCTCTTCCGACCCCATGCGGAAGGCGCCATGGGGCACCACCACCATCTGCGGGCCGCGGCTGCCGTCGGCCAGGCCGTCGGTGAACACCTGGCCGGGGCGCAGCAGGCCGTAGTAGGTGACCAGGTCGATGCGCTCGCGCAGGTTGGCCACCATGCGGTCACCCGGTCGGGCGATACGCAGGGCTTCGGCCAGGCGCACGCGCGCATCGCGCAGGCCGTCCGGGCGCAGCAGGTCGCGCAGGGCGGCGTCGCGCAGCCCGGCCAGTGCGCGCGCCCGTTGGGCTTCGATCCGGCCCCGCGCGTCGGCGACGGCGCCAGCGCCGTCGTCGCGGACATTGGCCGCCTGCCCCAGCCATTGCCCGGCGGCCTCGAACTCGAGGGCGTCGGCTGCCGCCTGGGCGCGTTCGATCAGCGCGCTCTCCGCGGCGGCCAGGCCCTGGCGGGCGTCGCGATGGTCCGGCACCAGCGCCAGCGCCTCGCGGAAGTACCCCAGCGCACCGCCACTGCCCTGGCCCAGCAACCCGGCCCGGAGGTCCTCGCGACCGGCGCGCACCAGCGCCGCGGCCCGGCGTGCGGTCTCCGCCCGCTGCTGCAGCGCGCGCACCCGCGCGTCATCGCCGTCCAGGGAGCGGGCCACGGCCGCCAGCCCCACCGCGCGCGCCAGCTGGCCGGATTGCGGGTCGGCGGACGCGGCGTCCAGCGCCTTTGCGGCAGCCGCCACCACCGCGCCGGTGGTGCGCTGCAGCCCCTGGCGCGCGAGCCGGTCGTCCGGATCGCTGCGGACCAGGGCCAGGTACAGGGCCGCGGCCGACTCCGGCCCCTCGTACAGGCGCCCCTCGCGCAAGGCCGCCTGGGCCTGGCGCCGCAGCCCCGCCCGGTCGCTCTCCGGGCCGATCTCCACCTCCGGCGGGGTCCACGCCTCGACCACGTGGTCGCTCTCCTCGCCACTGACGGTGACCGTGGGCAGGGCCACGACGCTGTCGCTGTCCGGCGCCACCGGCGCCGCGCGTGCTGCGGGGTCGGCGACGTCCTGTGACGCGGGCCGGCCACAGGCAGCGATGCCCAGCAGCAGCCCCAGCCACAGCAATGCCTGACCACTCGCGCGCAAGATGCCTCCGGCAGACGTTCCCGCCCCGCGGCGGAATGCCGTTAGGCTATCCCAGCCAATACGCGCAAGACCACGCGAGAGCGGAACCCCACGTGTCAGAAGTCTTCTGGATCGACCAGCCCTCCGAACTGCTGCGACGCCTGCAGCACGCCCCCGCCCGCATCGGCCTGGACACCGAGTTCATCCGTGAACGCACCTTCTGGCCGCGCCTGGCGCTGGTGCAGATGGCCGTCGGCGAGGATGTGCTGCTGGTGGACGCGCTGGTGCCGGGCATGCCGGCAGCCATCGCCGCCTGGCTGGATGCGCCGCATGTCCTCAAGGTCATGCACAGCTCCAGCGAGGACCTGGTCACCTTCCGCTGCGCCTGCGGCACGCTGCCGCGGCCGATGTACGACACCCAGGTCGCCGCGGCCCTGTCCGGCTTCGGGGCCGGCATGGGCTACCAGCGTCTGGTGGCCCAGGTCACCGGCACCACCCTGGCCAAGGGCGAGACGCGCTCGGACTGGATGCGCCGGCCGCTGAGCCCCGCCCAGCTGCAGTACGCGGCCGACGACGTGCGCCACCTGGACGCGCTGTACGAGGCCACCCTCGCCCGCCTGCGGGATCTGGGCCGGGAAGCGTGGCTGCAGGAGGACATGGCCCGCACCCTGGAGCTGGCCGCCGCTGACGAACCCGAGCGCTGGCCACACCTGGCCCTGCGCGCGGCCCAGTTCCTGGACGGGTCCGGCCAGCGCCGCCTGCTGCGGCTTCTGCGCTGGCGCGAGGCCCACGCCCGCGCCCAGGACCTGCCGCGAAGCTGGGTGCTGGACAACGACCTGGCCGTGGAACTGTCGCGCGATCCGCCGGCCGACGCGCCCGCGCTGCAGGCCCGGCTGGATGCCCTGCCCAAGGCACCCCGCAAGCTTGGGCCGGCGCTCTGGCAGGCCCTGTCCACGCCCCTGGAGGACGAGGCGCGGATGCCGGCCATCGCCGCCGAGCCCGACCGCAATGCCGTGCGCCGCCTGCAGGACGCGGTGGCCGCCCACAGTGCCCGGCTGGGGCTGCCGGACGGCGTCCTGGCCTCGCGCAAGCATCTGGAAGCGTTGCTGGAAAGCGGCAGCTGGCCGCTGCTGCTGGCCGGCTGGCGCCAGCGCGAGCTGGAGCCGGTGCTGGGCCCGCTGCTGGCCGCCCCCCGCGCCGCGGGCTAGAATCCGCCCCCTTCCTGGCAGGCCGTACCGGCCCCGCCTGGCTCCCGCCGGCCGGAACGGGCGGGCCGCGGACCGCCGGACTCCGGCCCCGGCCTGTCCCTCTGCACCGGCCTCCGTCTCGCCCACCGGACCCGCCCGCCACGCGCGCCCGACCAACCCGCACCCGGGTACGCCGGGGCACTGGCAGGCCGTGGCCTGCCGGCCGAGAGAACCTCCGTCTTCCCGATGCCGTCCGTTCCCAGCAGCACCCTCCGTGGCCCCCGTCTGGTCCGCCAGCTGGCGGGACTGGCCGGCACGGCCGCAGATGCCCCGGCACAGCCGTTGTCGCAGCTGCTCAGCCACTGGCTGGAGTGGAAGCACGCCGTGGCCCTGGCCCGGGTGCTGGACGCGCCGCAGGGCCAGGACGCCGGGCCTGCGGCCGGCCACAGGGCTGTTCCGGCCGCCGCGGCCGCCCTGGCGGACGCCCGTGTCTCGCTGGCGCAGGCGCTGGCCCGCGACCGCGCGTTCGCCGCCGGGCCGGACGGGCCACGGCCGCCGTTGGAGTGGACCTGGTTCCAGCAGCGCCACATGGCCCTGCAACACCTGATTGAAAGCGGCGCCGCCAACCTGCGCCAGGACCTGCGCCAGCGCCTGGCGGGCCAATCCCCGGCGCTGGCCCGGCTGGCCGCGATCGACGCGGTGATGGAGCAGGCGCTGGCACGCCCCACCCGGACCCTGCTGGCCCGCGCCACGCCGGTGCTGGAGCACCACTTCCACTGCCTGCAGCGCGCGGCCCTGGACGCCCGCGCCGATGGCCCCGATGCACCGTCATGGCTGGACGGCTTCCGCCATGACATGCGCGAGCTGCTGCTCGCCGAACTCGACCTACGACTGCAACCTGCCGAGGGCCTGCTTGCCGCCTTCGGCCCCGTGCCCCTGGATCCCCATGCAACGCAATCTTCCTGAACTGGCCACCTTCACCGCTGGCCTGGCCGCGGTGTGCTGGATCGCCGCCGGCTACGTCCCGGGCCATCCACTGGCACTGCTGTTCACGCTGCTGGTACTGGCGTTCTACCTGCTCGGCGCCCTGGAGCTGTACCGCTACCGCCAGGCCACCGCGAGCCTGGAGCATGCGCTGGCGGGCCTGGACACGCCGCCGGGCACGCTCGCGGACTGGCTGGCGCAGCTGCATCCGACCCTGCGCGCACCGGTAAGCGCCCGCATCGAGGGGGGGCGCACGCCCCTGCCGGGTCCGGCGCTGGTGCCCTACCTGGTCGGCCTGCTGGTGCTGCTGGGCATGCTGGGCACCCTGCTGGGCATGATGGCGACCCTGCGCGGCACAGGCATCGCCCTGCAGGGGACCGGCGAGCTGGAGGCCATCCGCGAGGCGCTGGCCGCGCCGGTGCGCGGACTGGGTTTCGCCTTCGGCACTTCGATCGCCGGCGTGGCGGCCTCGGCCGCGCTGGGCCTGCTGTCGGCGCTGTGCCGCGGCGGCCGCGCCCGCGCCGCCGCACAGCTGGATGCACGCACGGCGACCGTGCTGCGTCCGTGGTCGCAGGTCCACCGGCGCGAGCAGACCTTCCGCCTGCTGGAACGCCAGGCCGACCTGCTGCCGGTGCTGGTGGAGCGGCTGGAGGCGATGGCAGGCGCGCTGGAACGCCAGGGCATCGCCACCTCCGAGCGCCAGCTGGCGGCCCAGGAAACGTTCCATGAGCGCGCCGCGGCCCGCTTCGACCAGCTGGCCGGCGCGGTACAGGCCTCGCTGGCCCAGAGCGTGGCCGCCAGTGCACGCGAAGCCGGCGCGGCGGTCCGGCCGGTGCTTGAGTCGACCCTGACAGCCATCGCCGGGCATGCCGAGGCCACCGGCCACAGCGTCAACGCGGCGGTACAGCGCCACCTGGACGGCAGCGGCGAGCGCCTGCGCGCGATCGGGGAGGAAATGGCCGGCCAGTGGAACCGGGCGCTGGAGGCGCAGCGCGAGGCCGGCGCCGTGCTGTTGCAGGACCTGCGCAGCGGCCAGCAGCAGCTCGCCGTTGCCATGGAATCGCACGCGGCGGCCCTGGTCGAGCGGGTCGGCGCACGCCTGGAGCAGGCCGGCCAAACCGTCACCGCGGGTTGGCACCAGGCAGCCCGGGCGCAGCAGGAAGACAGCCGCCACGCCATCGAGACCCAGCGCCAGGCCATGGCTGAAGCGGCCGCCGCGGCCGGGGAGCAGGCCGCGCGCCTGCTGGAGGCGTTGCAGCAGTCGCATGACGCGCTGCAGGAACGCCTGGCCAGCCAGGAACAGGCGCGGCTGGCACGCTGGAATGCCACCCTTCAGGAAAGCGGCGAGGCCCTGCGCCAGGCCTGGGAACAGGCCGGCGATGGTGCCGCGCAGCGCCAGCAGGCCGTGTGCGATGCGCTGGCCAGCACCGCCGCGGACATCAGCGACCGCACCCGCGCGCAGGCCGAGGCCACCATCGCCGAGATCTCGCAGCTGGCGCGTACCGCCGCCGAGGCCCCCAGGGCCGCCGCCGAGGTGATCACCGAGGTCCGCCGCCAGCTGTCCGACAGCCTGGCCCGCGACACCGCACTGCTGGAGGAACGCAGCCGGCACATGGCCATGTTCGGCGAACTGCTGGAGGGCGTGAACCGGGCCTCGGGCGAGCAGCGCGCGGCGCTGGAATCGCTGGTCGAATCCACCACGGCGCTGCTGGAGCGCACCGGTACGCAGTTCGGCGAACAGGTGCAGGCCGGAACCGCGCGACTGGAGCATGCGGGCACGGAGGTCGCCGTCGGCGCCACCGAGGTGGCCGGCCTGGCCGAGGCGTTCAGCGAGGCGGTCGCGGCATTCGCCGAGGGCAACGCCCTGCTGGTGGAACGCATGCGGCAGCTCGAGGCGGCCCTCGAGAAGTCCGCGGCGCGCAGCGACGAGCAGCTGGCCTATTACGTGGCCCAGGCCCGCGAGGTGATCGACCTCGGCATGCTCAGCCAGAAGCAGATCGTCGAGGACCTGCATCGCCTGTCCTCGCGGGGTGCGGGCGCATGATCGACCAAGCCGGCGAGGAGGACGGCCTGGCGGCGCCGGTATGGGCGGCATTCGCCGACCTGATGGCGGTGCTGCTGGGTGTGTTCGTACTGATCCTGGTATGCGTGATCGGGGTCCAGCTGCAGCTGTCGGCCCGGCTGGAGGAGGAGGTCCGCCAGCGCCAGGCCGAAGCCCGGCGCCTGGAGGCGCTGGAGCAGGCGCTGGCCGCGCCGCTGGCGGACGGCCGGGTGACCCTGGTGGACGGCCGCATCGGCATCCGCGGCAGCGTGCTGTTCGCCCGCAACTCCGATCGCCTGCAATCGGAGGGAGAACAGTTGCTGCAGACCCTGGCCGCGCCGCTGGCACGCTATCTGGCCAGCCGCGACCAGGTGCTGATGGTGAGCGGCTTCACCGACGACGCGCCGGTGCACGAGGGCAACCGCCGCTTTGCCGACAACTGGGAGCTTTCCGCACAGCGGGCGCTCACCGTTACCCGCGCGCTCATGGCCCAGGGCGTGCCGGCCGATTCGGTGTTCGCCGCCGCATTCGGCGCGCAGCAGCCAGTCAGCCCCAACACCGACGAGGAAGGCCGCGCCCGCAACCGGCGGGTGGAACTGGCGCCGGTGCCGCGCCCGGCCCGCACGGCCGATGCCGGCGATGGGCGCTGAGCTTCCCGACCCGGCGCTGGTGCGCCAGCGCCTGGCGCGATGGCGGCAGTGCAGCGGCCTCGCGGGCTCGTCGCAGCTGGCGATGCTGGAGGCCCTGGCGCGGCGTGCCGACGCCTGCACCGGTCCGCGCCGGCAGCGGCTGGAGCGCCGGCTGGCGCAACTGTGCGCACGCCTCGGCCCGGCGCTTGATGCCGTCGCGCCAGCGCCGCCGGTGCCGGCGCGACCGGCCGCCGGTCCCTTGGCGGAAGTCACCGCGCGGCTGGACGCGATCGCACGCGCGCGCCATGGCCAGGCGGGCGACGGCGCGGACCCGGAAATGGCGATGCTTGGCGAACTGCGCCGGCTGTGGATGCAGGTGCGCAGCGACAGCCAGCTGCGGCGCTCGCTGCAGGACCTGCCCGAAGACGCGGGACCGCTCAATTCCGGCAAGCTGGTCCACCGCGCGCTCAACCTCGCCGGGGAACTGTCCCCGCCGTACCTGCGCCATTTCCTGGCCCACCTGGACGCGCTGGCCTGGATCGCGCAGGTCCCGGTGCCCGCGGTCGCGCCAGCCGCCGCCCCCGGTGCCGGCACGCCCCGGCGCGCGCGGACGCGTACGCGCCGCAAACCCGCCGGCACCGGCGGAGCCTGACCGATGACAGCGCGCACGCTGCCGCACGCGCGGGCTTGGCGGCGGCCCGGTCGCGCGCTAGAATGCGCGACCTGACGTACCGTGGGGCCATAGCTCAGCTGGGAGAGCGCGTCGTTCGCAATGACGAGGTCGGGAGTTCGATCCTCCCTGGCTCCACCATATTCCAGCGCAAGGCCCGGGCAACCCCCGGGCCTTGTTCTTTTCCAGGGCCGCGACGCGCGCCCATACAGGGGAGTGCCATGGCAGTCCGCACCGGATTCGCGATTGTCCTGCTGGTGGCCCTGCCCGCCCTGGCCCCTGCGGAGGTGCGGGTGGCCCCGGACCCCGGCGCGGCGGCGGCTGCCACCCCTGCCCCTTTGGCGATCGGTGGCCGCACCGCCGACGTCGATGGGGGGCTGGCCTACCAGTGGCCGGGGGTCTATTTCGAAACCGCGGTCGACGGGGGCGAGGTCCTGTTCGACCTGCGGTCCGGGCCGTCGACGCTGCACGTCCTGGTCGACGGCGAGCCGGTGACCACCCTGCGCGCACCGGCAGCGGGACGCTACCGCGTCAGCGGCATGGCGCCGGGCCGCCACCAGGTCCGGCTGGAAACGGCGAGCGAACACCAGGCCGCGCCCAACGTGTTCGGCGGGTTCCTGCTCGCCGACGGCAGCACGCCCGCCCCGCTGCCACGCCGCCATCGCCGGATCGAGTTCATCGGTGACTCGCATACGGTCGGCTACGCCAACACCTCGAACACGCGCGAGTGCAGCGCCGAGCAGGTCGATGCCAGCACCGACACCGCGGCCGCCTACGGCCCGCGGGTGGCGCGGCACTACGGCGCGGACTACCGCATCCACGCCATTTCCGGACGCGGCGTGGTGCGCAACTACAACGGCGGCCCGGGCGACACCTTGCCCCGTGCCTGGCCGCGGCGGCTGCCCTCGCATGACGCCGCCGAGGTCGACACCGGCTGGCAGCCGCAGGTGGTGGTGGTGGCGCTGGGCACGAACGACTTCTCCACCCCGCTGCGCCCGGGCGAGCCCTGGGCCGACCGCGACGCGCTGCGCGCCGACTACGTGCGCCACTACGCCGGTTTCGTGCGCACGCTGCGCTCGCGCTGGCCGCAGGCGCGGGTGGTGCTGTGGGCCACCGACATGGCCGGGGGCGAGATCCAGCTGCATGCGCGCCAGGTGGTGCAGCTGCTGGGTGACGGTGGCGACCGCGCGGTGAGCTTCCTGCCGGTCTCCGGCCTGGACCTGCAGGCCTGCCACTGGCACCCCTCGGCGGCCGACCATGCCGCCATCGCCGCCGCCCTGGTCGCGCACATCGATGCGTTGCCGGCACCGTGGCCGCAGGTGGACGCGGCCGACTGACGCGCCGCGTCCGCCTCAGCCGCCGGTTCCGGCCCGCCAGGGCCGGCGGATCCGGAACAGCACCAGGTAGCTGCCCGCCACCCACGCCAGGCCCGCGGCCCAGCCGGCCAGCACGTCCGAGGGATAGTGCACCCCCAGGTACAGCCGCGAGATGCCGACCAACCCGACGAACGCGACCGCCCCGGCCAGGACCGGCCAGCGCCAGCGGGTGCGCCAGGCCAGCAGCACCAGGACCGCAGCCAGCGTCATCGACCCCATGGCGTGGCCGCTGGGGAAACTGAAGGTGCTCTCGGGTGCCAGCGACTCCCACAGGGCCGGCCGCGGCCGCTGGAAGGTGTGCTTCGCCGCCATGTTCAGCAGGGCCGACCCACCGCAGGCAACGGCCGCGAACACCGCCTCGCGCCGGTGCCGGCGCACCAGCAGCACCAGCGGCAGCAGCACCGCCAGTGGCACCACTCCGTATTCGTAACCGATCCGGGTTACGACCAGGAAGAAGCTGTCCAGGCGCGGCCCGGCCAGCGCGTTGAACCAGTGCAGCAGGGCATCGTCGAAGACGATCTCCTCCAGCCCGTGGACCTCGTCGGCCAGTTCGGCGAACAGCCACAGCGGCCCCAGCACACCGGCGAACAGCAACAGCAGCAGACCCAGGCGCCGCCCGGGTTTCAGCGGGCGGGCCGGGTTGGCGGAGGCCGGCGCGTCAGCCGGCCCGG
>JBQGEI010000275.1:0-5939 GCA_052039535.1 Pseudoxanthomonas sp. | reverse complement strand
ATGCGCATGGGCCAGAAGCTGGGCGAGAAGATCCTGCGCCTGCGCCCGGACCACGACATCGACACCATCATCCCGATTCCCGACACCTCGCGCGATGCGGCGCTGGAGATCTCCAATGTGCTCGGGGTGAAGTACCGGGAGGGGTTCATCAAGAACCGCTACGTCGGGCGCACCTTCATCATGCCTGGCCAGGGCGAGCGGGTGAAATCGGTGCGGCGCAAGCTCAACCCGATCCACCTGGAGTTCCGCAACCGGGTGGTGCTGCTGGTCGACGACTCGATCGTGCGCGGCACCACCAGCCAGCAGATCGTGCAGATGGCGCGCGATGCCGGCGCGCGCAAGGTGTACCTGGCCAGCGCCGCGCCGCCGGTCCGCTACCCGAACATCTACGGTATCGACATGCCGTCGCCGGACGAGCTGATCGCGCACAACCGCAGCGTCGAGGAGATCGAGAAGCTGCTGGGCTGCGACTGGCTGATCTACCAGGACCTCGAGGACCTGGAGGCGGCCGTGCGCGAGGGCAACCCGCAGCTGCAGCGCTTCGACTCGTCCTGCTTCGATGGCAACTACGTCACCGGGATCGAGCCGGGCTACTTCGAGCGGATCCAGCAGATGCGCAGCGACGAAGCCAAGGGCCGCCGCCGCGCGGCGTCCTGAGCCGGGACCGCGGTCCGGTCGGGCACTCCCGACCGGCGCCGCCGGCCGCGCCTGCCTGTGATTTCCCCATGACAGCCACCGCCTCCCTGTTCGACGCCGCCGCCGAGTGCCTGGCCGCCGCCGACCCGGTCCGGAAGGTGGCGCTGACCCACGCGCACGCCGCGGCCTTCGCCCGCGGGCAGCTGCGCATCGACCACGACGCGCCACCGCCGGACGCGATCGCCATGCCCGGGCGTCCACCAAGGCCGCGGCTGGTGCATCCGCGGCACTTGCCGCGACGCGGCCTGGGCAGCGAGCAGGGACGCGCGGCCTTCGTGCACGCGATCGCGCACATCGAGCTCAATGCGATCGACCTCGGCTGGGACGCGGTATACCGCTTCCGCGGCATGCCGGAGGCGTTCTACCAGGACTGGGTGCGCGTGGCCGACGACGAGGCCCGGCATTTCGTCCTGCTGCGCGACCGGCTTCGGCGGATGGGTCGGGACTATGGCGATTTCGACGCCCACAACGGCCTGTGGGAGATGTGCGAGAAGACCGCGCACGATGGCATGGCGCGCATGGCCCTGGTGCCGCGCGTGCTGGAGGCGCGCGGCCTGGACGTGACCCCGGGGATGATCACCCGGCTGCGCGAGCTGGGCGACACCGCCACCGTGGGGATCCTGGAGACCATCCTGCGCGAGGAGGTGGCCCACGTGGCCGCCGGCTCGCGCTGGTACCGCTGGTACTGCCAGCGCGACGGGGTCGAGCCGCGGGCGCGTTTCCGCGAGTTGCTGCACGAGTACGCCGGCGGCTACCTGCATGGCCCGTTCAACGTCGAGGCGCGGCTGCTGGCCGGCTTCGACGAGGACGAGCTGGAATCCCTGCGCTACGTGGAAGCCGCCCACGGACGCACTGCCTGACTGGCGTACGCTCTCGCCGCAGGTGCCGGCGTCCGCCGCAACGCGGGTTCCCGCAAGGGCAGCGCAGGCGGCCCAGGGGCTCAGGCCAGGGGCAGGGCCTGCAACCGGTAGCGGCCCGGCTCCACCCGCAGCACCGAACCCTGCTCGAACCAGTCGCCCAGCACGATGCGCCGGCGTCGCCGCCCGGCCACTTCCAGCTCGTGCAGCGCGGGGCGATGGGTATGGCCGTGGACCAGGGTGTCCACGCCGAAGCGGGCGAGCGTGGCCTCCACGGTGGCCGCGGTCACGTCGGTCACGGTCTCGAAGGTGCCGCGGTCGCCCTGCAGCATCTGCTGCTGCCGCGCCATGCTGGCGGCACGCGCCTGCGCGGCGAACGCCAGGCGCGCCGCGAGCGGCTGGTCCAGGAACCGCTGCTGCCAGTCCGGGTCACGCGTCTGCGCGCGGAAGGCCTGGTACGCGGTGTCGTCGCTGCACAGCAGGTCGCCGTGCATCAGCAGGACCGGCTCGCCGTACAGCGACACCACCGCCGGGTCGGGAAGCAGGCGCATCCCGGCGCGCCGGGCGTAACCGGCGCCGACCAGGAAGTCGCGGTTGCCGTGCATGAAGTACACCGGCACCCCTGCCTGGGCCAGCGCGTGCAGTCCCGCGGCGACCTCGGCACCGGCCACGGACGGATCGTCGTCGCCCACCCAGGCCTCGAACAGGTCGCCGAGGATGTAAAGCGCGTCCGCTGTGGCGGCCTCCTCGCGCAGGAAGCGCAGGAACAGCGCGGTGATGTCCGGACGGGCCGGGTCCAGGTGCAGGTCGGAGACGAACAGGGTGGTCATGGGCCGATTGTAGGCGTCGCGCGTAGAACCCGCCCGGCGCAGGCACCCCGGTGCAGGGGGAGATGGCCTCTGCTAACGTCCCGCCAGATGCGACGGGCCCCTGGGCGCCCGGCGCCCACAGCGATGGAAACCCCATGACCGCGGCCGGTGCAGATGGTCCCCCGACTCCCATGCCCCCGACCGGGCAGCGCATGCGCGCGCCCGTGGCGCTGCTTGCCGGCGTCGCGCTGACCCTGGGGGCCATCGCCGGCTACGACCTCATCCCGCCGGTGCGCTTCGACGTGACGCGCGTGCCGAAGGACGCGACGGTGCTGTCCTTCACCGCGGTACCGGGGCGCACGCAGACCGGCGAGTGGCTCGACGACAGCCGGCGCAGGTTCCGCTGCCACTATCCCCCAGGCACGAACAAGCCCGATTACTACTGCGCGATCAACTACTTCATCGGGCCCGGGCCCGGCCAGGGCCTGGACCTGTCGCGCTACACGCACGTGGAGGTCAAGGTCGTCTACAAGGGCGACGTGCCCAAGCTGCGGCTGTTCGCGCGGCACTTCGATCCGCGCTACTCCACGGTCGAGGACACCAACAGCACCAAGTACAACTCGGTGTTCCTGCCCACGCAGGACCTGCGCGCGCCATTGTCGTTGAGCGTGGATGAGTTCACCGTCGCCGAGTGGTGGCGCCTGCAGTACAAGCTGCCGCGGGAACTGGCCAAGGCCGAGCTGGGCAACGTGGTCACCGTCGGTCTGGATTTCTCCTATCCGATGACCGAGGGGGTGCACGACCTCGAGGTGCAGGAGATCACCTTCGTGCGGCCCGGCCTGTCGCGCGAGACGTGGTACCTGGGGATCCTGGGCGTATGGCTGGCCGGCATCGCCCTGTACGCGCTGCTGCAGCTGCGCACCTATCGTGCCGAGCGCCGTTCGCTGCAGAACGAAGCCGAGCGCTACCGCGCCCGGGCCACCACCGATCCGCTGACCCTGGCGCTGAACCGCCATGGCCTCGAGCAGCGATGGGCGCGGCTGGCGTCCCTGGCGACCCAGCCGGGCCATGGGCTGGCGCTGATGGTGCTGGACATCGACCACTTCAAGCTCATCAACGACAGCTGCGGCCACGATGCCGGCGACCGCGTGCTGCGGGAGCTGGCCGCGTTGCTGCGGCGCCAGCTGCGACCGGCGGGCTGGCTGGTGCGCTGGGGCGGCGAGGAGTTCGTGGTCGTGCTCCCCGCCGTGCGGCGCGAGCAGACGGCGATGCTGGCCGAAACCCTGCGCAGGTCGGTCGAAGGCCATGTCTTCGAGCCCGGCGTGCCGGTGCCGGTCACGGTTTCGGTGGGCGTGGCGCTGCGCGAACCGGGCGAGGGCTTCGACGCGCTGTTCAAGCGCGCGGACGAGGCGCTGTACGAGGCCAAGCGCGCAGGCAGGAACCGCGTGGTGATCTCCACCGGTCCATGACCGGCGGCGGTGGCAGGTACCTGGCAGGTACCTGCCGATGGCCTTGATGGGGCCAACTCCGTCACGGGGGGGCCGGATCGCGACGCGCAGGGCGTCGGCGTGGCCGGCCATGGCCGTTGCGCTTGCAGGGTAAAATGCGCGATCCGCAGCCTGCCGCCACTTCCCGATGACCTGCCGCACCCGCTTCGCACCCAGTCCCACCGGCTACCTGCATATCGGTGGCGCCCGTACCGCGCTGTACTGCTGGCTAGAGGCACGCCATCGCGGTGGCGAGTTCGTGCTGCGGATCGAGGACACCGACCGCGAACGCAGCACCCAGGCGGCGATCGACGCGATCCTCGAGGCGATGGACTGGCTGGGCCTGGATTACGACGAAGGCCCGGTCTACCAGACCCACCGCGTCGAGCGTTATCGGCAGGTTGCCGAGCAGCTGATCGCCGACGGCAAGGCCTACTACGCCTACGAAACCCGGGAAGAACTCGACGCCATGCGCGAGGCCGCGATGGCCAGGCAGGAGAAGCCGCGCTACAACGGCGCCGCGCGCGAGCTGGGCCTGCCGTACCGCGACGACCCGAACCGCGTCATCCGCTTCAAGAACCCGCTTGATGGCGTGGTCGCCTTCGACGACCTGATCAAGGGCCGCATCGAGATCGCCAACAGCGAGCTCGATGACATGGTCATCTTCCGCCCGGACGGCTACCCCACCTACAACTTCGCCGTGGTCGTGGACGACTGGGACATGGGCATCACCGAGGTGATCCGCGGCGACGACCACATCAACAACACCCCGCGCCAGATCAACCTGTACCAGGCCATCGGCGCACCGGTGCCCAGGTTCGGCCACATGCCGATGATCCTGGATGAGCAGGGCGCCAAGCTGTCCAAGCGCACCGGTGCGGCGGACGTGATGCAGTACCGGGACATGGGCTACCTGCCCGATGCCCTGCTCAGCTACCTGGCACGGCTGGGGTGGTCGCACGGTGACCAGGAGATCTTCAGCCGCGCCGAGCTGATCGAACTGTTCGACGTGCGCAACTGCAACTCCAAGGCCGCGCGCCTGGACATGGCCAAGCTCGGCTGGGTCAACCAGCATTTCCTCAAGACCGCCGAGCCGTCGGCGATCGCGCCGCAGCTGGCCTGGCAGCTGGAGAAGCTGGGGCTGGACCTGGCAAAAGGACCCAAGCCCGACGACGTCGTCATGGCCCTGCGCGAGCGCGTGCAGACGCTGAAGGAAATGGCCGAGAAGGCGGTGGTCTGGTACACCCCGCTTGAGACCTACGACGAGCCCGCCGTGGCCAAGCACCTCAAGGCAGGCGCCGACGTGCCGCTGGCCAAGGCCCGCGAGCTGCTGGCCGCGCTGCCGGAGTGGACCGTGGACGGCGTCGCCCAGGCCCTGCACGATGCCGCCGCCGCGCTGGAGCTGGGCATGGGCAAGGTTGCCCAGCCGCTGCGGGTGGCCATCACCGGTACCCAGGTGAGCCCGGACATTTCCTGGACGGTCTGCCTGGCGGGCCGCGAAGAGGCCTTGAAGCGCATCGATGCCGCCATCATCAAGGTACCGAAGGGCTGAACCCGGAGACGCCATGCCGCACGCCTGCACTGATCCCCACCACCACGTCCATAGCGCCGATGCGTTCGTGCGGGCGGTGGAGCGGGCCTGCACCGAACGTGGCCTGCGCCTGACCCCGATCCGCGCCAACGTGCTGCGGCTGGTTGCCGACGCCGGCCGCCCGATGAAGGCGTACGACCTGCTGGAGAAGGTGCGGGAAACCAAGGGCGCCGGCGCGGACGCCCCGCCGACGGTCTATCGCGCGCTGGATTTTCTGATGGCCAACGGCTTCGTGCACAAGCTCGAGTCGGTCAACGCCTTCGTCGCCTGCCACCACCCCAACAGCGACCAGCACTCGGTGCCCTTCCTGATCTGCAACCGCTGCCACAGCGCAGTGGAGCTGGAGGACCGGGAAGTGGTGGCGCAGCTCGACGCGCGCGCCCGCGCGCTGGGTTTCCAGCCGCAGGCGCAGACCCTCGAGGTCCACGGCCTGTGCGCGCGCTGCGCGACGGCGCCGGAAGGGGCCGGTTAGCCGGACACGTCCCCAGCATGCGGCCGA
>JBQGEI010000274.1:0-1925 GCA_052039535.1 Pseudoxanthomonas sp. | reverse complement strand
TGCCCGCTGTCGAGGAACAGCAGCAGGTTTTCCCGCTTCATGCCGTCCAGGACGTGGGACAGGTCGTTGGGCATCGCCAGGTGGTCGGAGGCCACCACCACCAGGGTGTCCTGGGCATGCGGGCTCTGGCGGATGCGCTGGACCAGGCGGCTGATCAGGCGATCGCTGCAGGCCAGGGCGCGCAGCAGGCCCACGTCGCCATGCGGACTGTCATAGCGCACGTCGCGGCAGGCCACCGGCAGGTGGCCCGCGGGGTGGTGGGTGTCCATCGTCAGCGCGGTGAGCATGAACGGGCTGCCAGCCGCCGACAGCCGCATGAAGTCCTCGAATACGCTGTCCAGCAGCACGTCGTCATGCACGCCCCAGCTGGAGAAATGCCGGCGGGCGACGCCGTGGGACCGGAACCACGCCTGGTCCCTGACGGTCTGGAACCCATGGCTGGCGAGGAAGCGGCCCTTGGCGGCGAACGCCGAATCGGCGCCGCCGCTGAAGTGCAGCTGGTAGCCCTGCTGGCCGAGGTAGTCGGTCAGGCAATGGGCGCCGGGCAGGAACTGCTCCAGCCGGCCCATGCTGTTCTCGTCGCCGCGCGAGGCGGTCAACGGCACGCCGCACAGCGAGGCGACCATGCCGGCGATCGTCCAGCCGGTGCCGGCCGGTGAGCCGATGTCGCGGAAGTCCAGCGCCTCGGCCGCCAGCCGGGTGAGGTTGGGCATCAGGCCCGGGAACACCGTTTCGTCCAGGTAGGTGCGCTCCAGGCTCTCGGCGTAGATCCAGACGATGTTGCGCGGACGCGACAGTGGACGGTCCGGCACCACGTACTCGGCGGCCACGCGGCTGGCGTCCACCGGGCGGGACTGCTGGTACAGGCGCCAGGCGTCGCGCACCAGGGGATTGACCAGTCCCGCCAGCACGAACACGGCCAGGAACGCGGGGAACACGCCCCGGCCGGCGCGGGCGTCGGGCCCGCGCCGACGCAGGCGGATGGCCAGCGCCAGCGGCAGCAGCAGCGAGGCCAGCAGCATGGCCGCCGCGGCCGCGAGCGGGCCGCGGAATTCCCACGCGCCGGCACCTTCGATGCCGCTGTGGAGGTGGTACAGGGTGGCCGCATCCAGGCCGTCGCCGCTGAGCCGGTCCAGCAGCCACCAGACGCTCAGCGAGGCCAGCAGCAGGCCGAGCAGGGCCGCCTTGGTCCGCACCCGGTGGGGCGAGGCCAGCAGCAGCCCGAGCAGGGCCGCCACCGCCAGTGCCAGCGCGGCCGTCATGCGTTCCCGGCCGGTGCGCGGGTCGGTCCGGTCACCGGCATGTCATGCGGAGAGGTCAGGCTCAAGCGGGCACCTCGCGTCGTGGCTCGCCCCGGAACCTGCCTGCATTTCGCTGAACAGGATGTTGGCGCATGCCTGCGCGGGGGCGCGGGCGAAAGGCCATGACGGCGTGCCGCTGGGGCGGGGGGACAGGGTAAAATTCCGTTTTTCCGCCCGGCAGCCGGGCGGTCGCCCCACTCGCGGAGCCCCCATGCGTACCCATTTCTGCGGCCTGGTCGACGAGACCCTGATCGGCCAGACCATCACCCTCGCCGGCTGGACCGACGTCGCCCGCAACCAGGGCGGCGTGTGCTTCATCGACCTGCGTGACCACGAAGGCATCGTGCAGGTGACCGTGGAGATCGACAACGCCGCGGTGTTCGCCGTGGCGGCCTCGCTGGGCTACGAGGACGTGATCCAGGTCGAAGGCGAGGTGCGTGCCCGCCATTCGGTCAACGACAGGATCAAGACCGGCAAGGTCGAGGTGATCGCCACCCGCATCACCCTCCTCAACAAGGCCGAGCCGCTGCCGTTCCACGCCCACGAGAATCCGGGCGAGGACACCCGCCTCAAGTACCGGTACCTGGACCTGCGCCGCCCGGAGATGCAGCGCATGCAGCGCAC
>JBQGEI010000273.1:0-6458 GCA_052039535.1 Pseudoxanthomonas sp. | reverse complement strand
CGCCGCCAGCGTCTACACTCCGCCAAACGGGGTAACAACGGGGAATCCGCATGGCCCGCATCCTGATCGTGGACGATTCGCCCTCGCAGCTGATGGGCATCCAGCGCATCGTCGAAAAGCTCGGGCACCAGACGCTCACGGCCGAGGACGGCGCGGCAGGCGTGGAAGTGGCCAAGGCAGAGCTGCCGGACCTGGTCCTGATGGACGTGGTCATGCCCAACCTCAATGGCTTCCAGGCCACCCGCACGCTCAGCCGCGGGGCCACCACCCGGGACATCCCCGTGGTGCTGGTGACGACCAAGGACCAGGACACGGACCGGATGTGGGGCATGCGCCAGGGTGCGCGCGCCTACCTCACCAAGCCGTTTTCCGAAGCCGAACTGTCGGACGTCATCAACCGCCTGCTGGGCGAACGCCAGGCCGCGCAGGCCGCCGCCGAGCCCGAAAGCGAAGCCTGAGCCGCACCAGGCGGGTCCTGCTCCACATCCACCCTGAGGCGCGACGGCCAGGCCGCCGCGCCCGGATCACGCCTGCTCGCCGAACGCACGCGCCAGGTCGCGGTAGGCCTGCCGCTGGGCATCGGTCGTGGCCATCGGCGCCTGCACCTCCAGTTCCACGATCTGGTCGCCGGGCGGATCGCCGGGCAGGCCGCGGCCGCGCAGGCGCAGCTTGCGGCCGGAGTCGGAGTCCGGCGGGATGCGCAGCTCCACCGGGCCGCCCAGGGTGGAAACGTTGACGGTCGTGCCCAGCGCCGCCTGCCATGGCTGCAGTGGCAGGGTATAGAGGATGTTGCGGCCATCGACCTCGAACTGGGGATGGGCCAGGTATTCGATCTCCAGCAGCAGGTTGCCGCCGCTGGTGCCCTGTCCTGCGAGCCGGATCGACTGCCCGGCGCGGATTCCCTTCGGCACCCGCACCTCGAGCTGGCGGCCGTTGAGGGTGATGCGGACCGTGTCGCCGCGGTACACCGCCTCCAGCGGCACGGCGAGCTTGGCGCGGGTGTCGCCGCGCGGCTGTGGCCCGGGGCCGCGCGCGCCGGCTCCGCGCTGGCGCGCGAACAGGCTTTCGAAGAAGTCGCTGAAGCCGGCGCCGCCCGGCCGGTTGCCCATGTCGCCGAACACTTCGTCGAAGTCGAAGCCGGCGCCGTCGAAGCCCCCCGGCGGGGGGTGGAACTCCTGGCCGGGACGGTAGCCACGCGCGCGCAGCTGGTCGTAGGCGGCGCGCTTCTGCGGGTCGCGCAATGCCTCGTACGCCTCGCCCACCGCCTTGAACTTCTCCTCGGCATCCGCCTCCTTGCTCACGTCCGGGTGGTACTTGCGGGCCAGCCGGCGGTACGCCGAACGGATCTCGGCCTCGCCGGCACCCGGCTCGACCCCGAGGATCGCGTAGTAATCCTTGAACTCCATGCGTCAGAACCCTGCTGATCGCCCCTGCCGATACCGGGGGCTGGAAACACGACGGCCCGCGGCGCGACGCCACGGGCCTGAATTCTAAGGCCTGCAGCCACCGCGCCACCCGGGCACGACGGATGCGGCCCTGGCCGGCGCGCGCGGCGCCGGCCAGGGCGTGGCTTACTGCACCTCGATGCGGCGAGGCGTGGTTTCCGGACGCTTGGGAATGTCGATGCGCAGCACCCCGTGGCGCCCGCTGGCGGTGATGCCGTCGGCATCGGCGCTGTCCGGCAGCGCGAAGCGGCGATAGAAGCTGCCCCAGGCACGCTCGCGCCGGCTGTAGCGCTCGCCCTCGGCTTCCGCCTCGCCGGCCCGCTCGCCCTTGAGGGTCAGGATGCCCTTGTCCATCTGGACCTCGATGTCCTTCGGATCCACGCCGGGGATATCGGCCAGGATCACGAAGCGGCCGGGTTCCTCGCGGATGTCCACGCGCGGGGCCCACTGGCTGGTGACCACATCGGACTGGTCGCCGGTGGCCTCGCCGAGCAGGCGCTCGAAAACCTGCTTGAACTCTTCCTGCAGGTTGCGGCCGGGAAGCGGGTTGAGGGTGTTGTAGCGGACGATGGTCATCTCGGTCTCCTGTCTGCGGCCGCCCAGCGGCCATGCCCGGAAGATGGGAACGGCCACCGGACTTTCAACACCGTCCCACCCCGGCCATGGGCTGCGGCTAGACTGCGTTCAGCCATCCCTTCCCCGAGGAATCCCCATGACCATCAAGATCGGCGACACCATTCCGGAAGTCGTGCTCAAGCGCATCCGCGACGGCGTGGAGAACGTCGACACCCCGACCCTGTTCGAAGCACGCAAGGTGGTGCTGTTCGCGGTACCGGGCGCGTTCACCCCGACCTGCTCGGAGAAACACCTGCCCGGCTTCATCGAGCGCTTCGAGGAGTTCCGCAGCCGCGGCGTGGACGTGGTCTGCATGGCGGTCAACGACCCGTTCGTGATGCAGGCCTGGGGCCGCAGCCTGGGCGCGCCGGACGGCCTGCAGCTGGTCTCGGACGGCAACGCCGACCTGACCCGCGCACTGGGCCTGGAGATGGACGCCACCGGCTACGGGATGGGCGTGCGTGCGCGCCGGTTCGCGCTGTACGCCGAGGATGGCGTGGTGCGCGAACTGTTCATCGAGGCGCCCGGCGAGTTCGGCGTGTCCTCGGCCGACAACGTGCTGGACCACCTGCCGGCCTGAGGCGGGATGCCGCCCATCCGGGCACTCAACGGGCCGCGTGCGCAGCGTCCGGCGCGGCACGTCCCTCCGGCGCGCCCACCCCGGCGATCCTGAAGGTCACCTGCGCCCAGGCACCGTTGTCGGCCAGGGCGGACAGCACATGGGTCCCGGCGCCGGCAGTGGCGTAGTCATGGACGAAGGCCTGTCCGGGCGTGGTCCGCCCGACCCAGCGCCCGTCCAGCAGCCACTGCACCGGCGCGGCCGTCCCGAGTGCGCGCACCTGCAGCTCGATCCGGCCGCGTCCTCCCGGCGCCGGCGCCAGGGTCGCCCGGTCCACCAGTCCTTCCAGATACAGGCTCGCGTCGACCTCCCGTCCGTCGTCGGCGCAGTCCGGCGACAGCGCCGGCAACCGGGAGGCCCGGCGGAGGTCGGCCGGAAGCCACGGGGTGACCAGCGCGGGCCAGCGCGCGATCTCGGCGGCGCGGACCGGGTGCGCACCTGCGCAGGAGGCGGACAGCCTCAGCCCGGTCGCGGCGTCGACATCGAAGCGCTCGCGCCCCGGGCTCCACAGCCGGGCGTCGCGTTCGGGAAAGGTGGGCGGCACCGCGCCGTCCAGCGCCCAGGCCTGGAACCGGCGCTGGCACAGCGGGGGCGGCGTCGCCGTCGCTGCTTCGCCCAGCGGCCAGCACACTTCCACGTCCTCCACGGTGGACGGCCGGGGGCGCGGACCGGCGTCCCCCGGCCGGTGCGGCAGGCTGTCGATGGTGTCCAGCAGCAGCGGCAGTGCCGTCACCGCGCCGTACTGGCCGGGCAGCGGGGTGCCGTCCGGGCGCCCCACCCAGACCCCCACCGTGTAACGCCGGGTGCCGCCGATGGCCCACGCGTCGCGGAACCCGTAGCTGGTGCCGGTCTTCCAGGCCACCGGCGGGGTACGCGAGCCGAACGCGCCAGCGGCGTGGCCGGGCCGCGGGGCCGCCTGCAGCACCTCGCGCACGATCCACGCCGCACCTGGTGACAGCAGCCGGCGCTGCACCAGCGGCGCGTCGTGCAGGTAGCGCACCTGCCCGGCGATGCCCTCGCGCTGCAGCGAGGCGAAGGCACCGACCAGGTCCTCGAGCCGCGCGGACGTCCCGCCCAAGATCAGCGGCAGGCCCGGCCGGGCACCGCGCGCAAAACGCAACGGCAGGCCCGCGTGCTCCAGCCGCGCGGCGAACCGTGCCGGGCCGATGCGCTCGACCAGGTCCACCGCCGGCACGTTGAGCGACAGGCGCAGCGCGCTGGCGGCACCGACCGGGCCGGTGAAGGCCTCGCCGAAGTTGCCCGGACGATAGCCGCCGAAATCCTGGGGCGCATCCACCAGCAGGCTTTCGGAGTGGATCAGCCCCTGGTCCAGGGCCATCCCGTACAGGAACGGCTTGAGGGTGGAGCCGGGCGAGCGCCAGGCGCGCACCATGTCCACGTGGCCAAGCCGGTCGCGATCGCCGAACTCGACCGACCCGACGTAGGCCAGTGCACGCAGGCTGGCGTTGTCCACCACCAGCAGCGCCGCGGAGGTACGCGGTGGCAGCCCGGCGAAGTAGCTGGCGACCCGCTCCTCCAGGTCGCGCTGGAGGTCCGCGTCCAGGGTGGTGACGATGCGTCGCGCCTGCGGCTGCGCCCGGCGCAGGCGCTCGGCCAGCAACGCGGCGTGCCGGGGCACCCTCAGCGAGCGGGCCACGACCGGTTCGATCCGCGCTTCGGCGACGGTGTCGGCGCTCCACCGCCCGGAGGCCTGCATCCGCGCCAGCACCTTGTCCCGGGCGACGCGCGCGGCCTGCGGATGGCGGTCCGGCCGCAGCCGGCTCGGTGCCTGCGGCAGCACCGCCAGCAGCGCCGCCTCGGCCGGCGAGAGCGCCGCGGCCGGCTTGCCCAGGTAGGCCCAGCTGGCCGCCTCGACGCCCTCGATGGTGCCGCCGAATGGCGCCCGTTCCAGGTACAGCTGCAGGATCTGGTCCTTGGACAGGCGCGCCTCCAGCTGCACCGCACGCGCCATCTGCCGCAGCTTGCCCGGTCCGCTGCGGGTGTCGCCCCCGTCCAGGATGCGGGCCACCTGCATGCTCAGGGTCGAGCCACCGGAGACGATGCGGCCGCTGCGCAGCCACTGCCAGGCCGCGCGTGCCATCGCTGCGGGGTTGATGCCCGGATGCTGGCGGAACCAGCGGTCCTCGTAGGTCAGCAGCGCTTCCAGGTACAGCGGGGACACCGACGCCACCGTGGCCGGATGGCGCCAGACCCCGTCGCCATCGGCGAAGGCGCGCAGTGGCGTGCCATTGGCCGCGGTCACCACCGTGGCCGTGCCGTCCGCGTCCGGCAACGGCGGCGGGAAGGCCAGGTCCAGCACCAGCAGCGCCACGAGCAGGACGGCCACGCCCCAGCGCAGCCAGGTCCAGCGGCGCTGTCGGCGCGATGTCCGTGTGGTGTGCCTGGCCCGCCGCATTCCGTGTTCCCCGCCTGCGCAGTGGCCATTTGAAGCGATCCGCGCCGCGCGCGGAAGCAGCCGACCCGCGGCGATGCGAGGCGCGAGCTGCCCGGCCCCTTCGCATGCGACGCGGTGCCCCCGCCGGCGCCCGCGCCCGCGCGCCCCGGCGGGAGCGATGGCCAGGTTCCTGGAGGTGGTGCCTGACGGAATGCCGGTCACCTCCGCGCGCGGAGCGTTCCAGTGCCGCCGCCGCAGTGGTGGGTTGGAACGCGGCCGTACCTCAGCGCAGGCCGGTTTCGGCGCGGGCGATGACCAGGCGCTGGATCTCGGAGGTGCCCTCGTAGATCTCGGTGATCTTGGCGTCGCGGAAGTACCGCTCCAGCGGCATCTCCTTCGAGTAGCCCATGCCGCCATGGATCTGCACCGCCTGGTGGGTGATCCACATCGCCGCCTCCGACGCGGTGAGCTTGGCGATGGCCGCCTCGGCCGCGAACGGCTTGCCCTGGCCCTTCAGCCACGCCGCGCGCAGGGTCAGCAGCAACGATGCGTCCAGCTTGCACTTCATGTCGGCGATCTTGGCCTGGGTCATCTGGAAGGTGCCGATCGGCGCCCCGAAGGCCTTGCGCTCCTTCACGTACTCGACGGTCTTCTCGTAGGCCGCCCGCGCGATGCCGACCGCCTGCGAGGCGATGCCGATGCGGCCGGCGTCCAGCACGCTCATGGCGATCCTGAAGCCCTGCCCTTCCACGCCCACGACCTCCTCCGGCCGCGCCACGTAGTCCTGGAACTCGATCTCGCACGTGGCCGAGGCGCGGATGCCCAGCTTCGGCTCGGTCTTGCCGCGGTGGAAGCCCTCGCGCCCGGTATCGACCATGAACGCGGTGATCCCGCGCGAGCCCTGCGCCGGGTCGGTGACCGCGAACAGGATGATGTAGCGGGCCACCGGGCCGGAGGTGATCCAGCTCTTCTTGCCATTGATGACGTAGCTGCCGTCGGCCTGTTTCACCGCGCGACAGCGCATGGCCGACGCATCGGACCCGGACTGCGGCTCGGTCAGCGCGAACGCGCCGATCTCCCGGCCTTCGGCCACCGCCCGCACGTAGAGCTGCTTCTGCTCCTCGTTGCCGTTCTTGAGGATGCCGGTGCAGAACAGCGAGTTGTTGACCGACATGATGGTCGAGTGCGCCGCGTCGCCGGCGGCGATCTCGATCATCGCCAGCGCGTAACCGACCGGATCCATGCCGGCGCCGCCGTACTCGGCCGGCACCTCGATGCCCATCAGCCCGTTCTCGCCCAGCAGCCGGATGTTGTCCAGCGGGAACTCGCCCGTGCGGTCGAAGTGCTCCGCGCTGGGCGCGATCACGTCCTGGGCAATGCGACG
>JBQGEI010000272.1:0-7054 GCA_052039535.1 Pseudoxanthomonas sp. | reverse complement strand
TCGGTGCCCTGTGCGGGCTGTGGAACGGCGTACTGGTGGTCAAGGTCGGCATGCAGCCGATCATCGCCACCCTGATCCTGATGGTGGCCGGGCGCGGCGTCGCCCAGCTGCTCGGTGATGGCCAGATCCTCACCATCTACTACGAGCCGTACGCGTTCCTGGGCAATGGCTTCCTGCTGGGCGTGCCGTTCTCGCTGTTCGTCGTGGCCGTGGTCTTCGTCGGCCTGAAGCTGCTGCTGGGCCGCACCGCGCTGGGGCTGTTCGTGCGCGCGATCGGGCACAACCCGGCCGCCGCGCACGTGGCCGGGATCCGCGCCCGCGCCATCACCCTGTCGCTGTACGTGTTCTGCAGCTTCACCGCCGCGGTGGCCGGGTTGCTGGTGAGTTCCAACGTGGCCAGCGCCGACGCCAACAACGCCGGCCAGCTGCTGGAACTGGACGCGATCCTGGCGGTGGCCCTGGGCGGCAGCGCGCTGGCCGGTGGCCGCTTCAGCCTGGCCGGCAGCCTGCTGGGGGCCCTCATCATCCAGACCCTGACCACCACCATCTACGCCATCGGCGTACCGCCGCAGGTCAACCTAGTGGTCAAGGCGGTGCTGGTGACGGCGGTGCTGCTGCTGCAGTCGCCGCAGTTCCGCGGCCAGTTGCGGGCGCTGGTCTCGCGTCCGGCGGGAGTGGGCCGGGCATGAGCATCGCGACGCGTGCGCCGGGTGCCGGCAACAACCTCATGCAGCGCCTGCGCGAGCCGGGGTTGCTGTCGCTGGCGGTGACGGTGGCCCTGTTCGTGGCGATGTCCGTCGCCGGCGGCGTGCTATACGACGGGTTCCTCTCGCCGCAGGTGTTCCTGAACCTGCTGATCGACAACGCCTTCCTGCTGATCGTCGCGGTGGGCATGACCTTCGTGATCCTCACCGGCGGCATCGACCTGTCGGTCGGCGCGGTGGTGGCCTTCACCACGGTGCTGCTGGCCAGCCTGGTCGAGCATCATGGCTGGCACCCGCTGGCGGCGATCCCGCTGGTGCTGGTGCTCGGTACCTGCTTCGGCGCGCTGATGGGCGTACTGATCGAGCGCTACCGGCTGCAGCCGTTCGTGGTCACCCTGGCCGGCATGTTCCTGGCCCGCGGCGCGGCGACCCTGGTCAGCGTGGACTCGATCGGCATCACCCACGAGTTCCACATGGCGGTCGCCGCGGTGCGCGTGCCGCTGGGTGGCGGCGCCTCGCTGTCGGTCGCGGCGCTGGTGGCGGTGGCGATGGTGGCCATCGGCGTGGTGCTGGCCGGCTCCACCCGTTTTGGCCGCGCGGTCTACGCCATCGGCGGCAGCGAGCAGTCCGCGGCGCTGATGGGCCTGCCGGTGGCCTCCACGGTGGTGCGCGTCTATGCCTTCAGCGGGTTCTGCTCGGCGCTGGCCGGCGTGGTGTACACCTTCTACATGCTGAGCGGCTACAGCCTGCATGGCATGGGGCTGGAGCTGGATGCGATCGCCGCGGTGGTGATCGGCGGCACCCTGCTGGCCGGTGGCAGCGGCTACGTGCTGGGCAGCCTGTTCGGCGTGCTGGTGCTGGGACTGATCCAGACCCTGATCGTGTTCGACGGCACGCTCAGCTCGTGGTGGACGCGGATCGCCATCGGCGTACTGCTGCTGGCGTTCTGCCTGCTGCAGCGGCTGTTGGCGCGCAACAGCCCGACCGCAGGGCACGCGCATGGCTGAGGCCAGCCGGGGGCGGCGACTCTGGGGGTGGTGGCTGGCCGCGGTGTGGCTGGCAGGGTTGCCGGCGCATGCGGCGGACATGGCGGCCGAGGTTGCCAGCCCCGACGGGCGCATCCGGGTGCAGGTGGATACGGATGCCGAGGGTCGTCCCACCTGGCGCCTGTTGCGCGAGGGTCGCCAGGTGCTGGCCCCGGCGCCGCTGGGGATGGTCGGCGAGGGGGCGGATCTTTCGCGCGGCCTGCAGTTCGCCGGTGCCGGTGCGCCGCAGGCGGTCGCAGAGGACTACGAACTGCTGTCGGGCAAGCGCCGGCACAACCAGTACCGCGCCAACCGCCGCGTGTTCCGCTGGCAGGACGCCCAGGGGCGGGAGCTGGCCATCGCCTGGCAGGTGTCCGACGACGGCGCCGCCTTCCGCTACGAGCTCGACCGCCCGGTGCCCGGCATGGATACCTGGACGCGCGACGCGGCCATCTTCCGCCTGCCGCCGGCCGCGCATGCCTGGCTGCAGCCGATGGCCGAGCCGAACACCGGCTTCGGTCGCACCAACCCCTCGTACGAGGAGTACTACCTGCAGGACGTGCCGGTCGGCACGCCCACGCCAATGGGCCATGGCTGGGTGTTCCCCGCGCTGTTCCGTGCCGGCGGCGACTGGATCCTGCTCAGCGAGGGCAGCCTGCGCCGCGGCGATGCCGGCAGCCGCCTGCTGGATGGGGCGGCGCCGGGCGAATACCTGCTCGGCTTCCCGGACGCGCGCGAGGCCATGCCTGGCGGCGCAGCGCTGCCCTGGATCCAGGCCTACCCCTGGCGTTCGCCGTGGCGCATCGTGGCCGTGGGCGACCTGGCGACGGTGGTCGATTCCACCCTGGGCACCGACCTGGCCGATCCGCCGGCGGTGGACGCGTCCTCCGTGCCGGGCAAGGCCTCCTGGAGCTGGCCGCTGCTGGGCGACGAGAGCACCGTGTTCGAGGTGCAGAAGGAATTCGTCGACTACGCCGCGCGCATGGGCTGGCGGTACACCCTGGTCGACGCGCTGTGGGACACGCAGATCGGCGAGGCAAAGATGCGCGAGCTGGTGGACTATGCCCGCGCCAGGAACGTGTCGATCCTGGCCTGGTACAACTCCGCCGGTGACTGGAACGAGGCGCCGCAGACCCCGCGCGGCCTGCTGGTCGACCGGGCAGGCCGCCTGCGCGAGTTCAGGCGCATGCGCGACATGGGCGTGGCCGGGCTGAAGATCGACTTCTTCGGGGGCGACGGCTCGTCGATGATCGCCTACTACCTGGACCTCCTCGAGGACGCCGCGCCGTACGGCCTGCAGCTCAACTTCCATGGCGCCACCCTGCCGCGCGGCTGGCAGCGCACCTTCCCGCACCTGCAGACGGTGGAGGCCGTGCGCGGGCTGGAGTTCGCCACCTTCGAACAGGGCAACGCCGACCGCGTGCCGGTACATGCGGCAACCCTGCCGTTCGTGCGTGGCGTGTTCGATCCCATGGACTTCACCCCGCTGGCGATGGTCAAGCTCAACGACCGCGTGCAGCGCCGCACCAGCCCGGCGTTCGAGCTGGCGCAGTCGGTGCTGTTCGTGTCCGGCATCCAGCACTATGCGGAGACCGCCGCGGGCATGGCGCAGGTGCCGGACTACGTGCAGCGCTTCCTCGCCGGGTTGCCCGAGGTGTGGGACGACAGCCGTTTCCTGGACGGCTACCCGGGCCAGTACGCGCTGATCGCACGCCAGGGCGGGGGTCACTGGTTCGTGGCCGGCATCAACGCAGGCCCGGCTGCGCGCACGGTGACCCTGGATGCGGCGGCCCTGGGCGGTGGCGTGCAGCGTGGCCTGCTGCTCACCGATGGCGGCGACGCGCCCGGTTTCGCTCGGCGGCGGGTGCAGTTCGCGCCCGGCAGGCCATTGGAACTGGAGTTGCCGGCCGCCGGCGGGTTCGTGCTGCAGCTGGACTGACGCAAACGCACCGGTGCCGGCTGCCCGTGGCAGCGGCGGCCGGTGCAGGGAGTGAGCACATGAGGCACCTGTTGCGGATCCTGCTGCCGGCGATGCTGGCGTTGTGTCCCTGTATCGCGTCGGCCGGCGCGGCAGCCAGCTGGAGTGCCGACAACGGCAACGGCACCTATACCAATCCGCTGTTCTACGACGAGTTCTCCGACCCGGACCTGATCCGCGTCGGCGAGTGGTTCTACATGACCGGCACCACCATGCACGCGGTGCCGGGCCTGCCCGTGCTGCGCTCGCGCGACCTGGTCAACTGGGAGTTCGTCTCCTACGCCATGCCGGCCTTTCCGGAAGGGCCGGAATACCGGCTGGAGGAGGGCAAGGACCTCTACGGCCAAGGCATCTGGGCGCCGGTGCTGCGCCACCACGCCGGCCGCTTCCACATCTTCGCCAACATTAACGGGCGCGGCCTGCACGTGTTCACCGCCGCCGATCCGGCCGGGCCGTGGCAGCACTCCGTGATCGCGCGCAACCTGCACGACCTGTCGGTGCTGTTCGACGACGACGGCCGGGTCTGGGCCGTCTACAACTACAACGAGGTACGGCTGGTGGAGCTCCAGCCGGACCTGTCCGGCGTGGTCGAAGGCAGCGAGCGGGTGATCATCCCGGCCGGCAACGGCATGGGCGAGGGCCACCACTTCTACAAGGTCGATGGCCGCTACTACATCATCAGCGCCAACTATGCGCCGGTCGGGCGGATGCAGGCTGCGCGCGCGGACTCGCTCGACGGACCGTGGGAGACGGTGGCCATCAGCGCCAGCGAGAGCATGGGCTTCCAGCGCGGCTGGTGGGAGAGCGGCGTGGGCCAGCGTTCGCCCATCCCGACCGCGGACACCGCGTTCTCCTCGCACAAGCCCGGCGACAACGCGCTGGGCGCGGTGCCACTCCACCAGGGCGGTATCGTGCAGGCCCCCGATGGCAGCTGGTGGGGCTTCTCGATGATGGACCTCAAGTCCATCGGCCGTACGACCTTCCTGTCGCCGGTGACCTGGCACGACGGGTGGCCGTATTTCGGACTGCCGGGCAACCTCGGCCGCTCGCCACGGACCTGGCTCAAGCCGCAGGTCGACACGCAGGTGGCACCGCATTCGACGTACGCACGCAATGACGATTTCGGCGGGCCTGCCCTGCAGCCGGTATGGCAGTGGAACCACCAGCCGGTGGACGGAAAGTGGTCGTTGCGGCAGCGCCCCGGCCACCTGCGCCTGCATGCGATGCCGGCGGACGGTTTCCTGCACGCCCGCAACACCCTGACCCAGCGGGTCATGGGCCCCGAGTCCACCGCGACGATCGTGCTCGACGCCGGCGGCCTGCAGCCGGGCGATATCGCCGGCCTGGGCCTGCTCAACATGCCGGCGGCGTGGCTCGGGGTGGTGCAGTCCGACACCGGCCAAGTGCTGCGCTGGCACTCGCAGGTGGCCGGTGCAGACGTGGACATTCCGCTCCGCGCATCGCGCGTGTACCTGCGGGTGCGCGGCGACCACGATGAGGACCTGGCGCGGTTCTCCTGGAGTACCGATGGTCGCCGCTTCCAGGATATCGGCGAGCCGGTGCGCCTGCCCTACCAGCTCAAGACCTTCCAGGGCACGCGCTATGCGCTGTTCGCCTGGAACCAGGTCGGCCGCGAGGGCGGGCACGCCGACTTCGATCGCTTCGACCTCGTGGAGCCGCTGGCCGACCGTTCGGGCAACCTGCCGATCGGCAAGGTAATCACCCTGTCCAACGTGGGAGACGGCAGCATCGCGGTGAGGCATCCGCTGGGCGTGGTGGCCCCGGTGGCGGCCGACGCGGAAGCGGCGGGGACATCCGCCGCGCGATTCCGGGTGCACGATCGCGGTGCCGGGCAGGTGGCACTGGAGGCGATGGATGGCAGCGGCTTCCTGACGGTGGTCGGCATCGGCCTGTCGGCCGACGTGCGACTCCTGCCGGAGCATCCGGTCGACAGCCGCTTCATGTGGCAGGACCTGCTGCGCGGGCAGTTCATGCTGCTGTCGATGAAGACCCACCGCTACCTGGGCATCCTGCCCGGCAGCGGCGAACCCTACGCTGCAGACCGCCCCGGCACCCAGCCGGACCGGCGCGATGGCACGGTGCTGGAGTGGCGGGAGGCGGGCGCGGCGGGCGCCAGCGGGGATTAATGCGCCGCGCAGATGCTGGCGTAATTAGTGCAGGGCATTGGGCGGGTCTGGATATGGCCGCAATGCCATGTCCGGGCCTGGCTTGGCGGAGCGGTTTGTTCTCCCGCCGTTATCCCTTCAGAAGCAAAGTCAGAGTGTTCGCCAGCGCTTCGCGCCAGGGCGAGTCACTTTTTCTTTGCTCCTGCAAAGAGGTGCTTCATAGCAGCCGAATGGCTGATCAAAAGTAACCAAGAAGAAAGCAGGGCCGGGCGCGAACCTGCGCTTCTCGGCCGGGTGCGGGCGGTCCACAACTCGCTTCGCTCAGACACGTTGGCCGCCTTTTTCCCACCTGGCCTGCTCGGTTCGCTTCACGGGTTGAGGCGGCAAGAGCAGAAGCAACGGCAACGTCGACGCGAAGCGCATGGGTTGGCCCCGCATCGAGGGCGCATAGCCGCTGGAGCGTGCCCGACAAGGCCTTGCGCACTCGCTGCCCTGACCCAGTCGGTGGGTCGTATCTTCAAGAGCGGCCGCTTCGCGGTTTTGCCTGGCTGGGTATTCAGGGGCACGGAGAGCGGGTGGCCACAGGCCACATCCGGAATCCTGCGTGGGACAGCTCCGGAGAACCCGCGTCGCGTATGCAGGGTGCGCCCGCCCGGACTGCGGCTGCGGCACAAGATTCGCGGCGCCGTTGCTTCGGGCCGACAGGAGCCGCGGACTTGAAGCCGCGAAGGACGTCGTACCCCGGGTGTCCGGGGCAAGCGGCACATGGATGTGCCGCGGCCGCGAGTACGGGCATGGACGTCCGTCCGAGCGGTAACCCGGACACCCGGGGTGCGGCGGCCCCATCCGGAGCCGACGCCTTGCCGCAAGACCGCAAGCGACATCCAGGCCGCCTGTGCAGTGACGGGGTCGTCGCGTGCCCGGGTGGGTATTCGCTTGCCCCGGCTGCGTGCTGCGCGCTCAGGCTTCCAGCACGGCAGCCGCCATGGTTTCAAGGCACCCCGTGCGTTTGCCGTTGAGACGCGAGCTCGCGCGGCAGTCCTCGCCCGAATCCAGGGCGCGGGACTCTGGCCTCAGACTTCCAGCGAGGCCAGGTCGCCCTTGGTCTCCAGCCACGCCTTGCGGTCCGGCGCGCGCTTCTTGGCCAGCAACATGTCCATCAGCGAGCGGGTCTGCTCGCCGTCGTCCACGGTCAGCTGCACCAGGCGGCGCGTATCGGGG
>JBQGEI010000271.1:0-4346 GCA_052039535.1 Pseudoxanthomonas sp. | reverse complement strand
TTCAGAGGGCTTGAGCCTGGATGTGGGAGTCGGGAGGCTCCAGGACGCTTGGCGCTCGCTTCTGGATCAGAAAACTCCTACCCCACATTCCGCCCAACTCCCACACACCAACGCGGCGCCGGCCGACTTCCGCTGCGCGCCCTTTCCGTTGACGCTGCCTCGCCGGCCAGTTCCGGCCGGTCCAACGGAAGGAGAAGAGCCATGTCGCAGAACCTGGTGTCCCTGCAGTTGAGCAGCGAGCAGCTGTCGCAGGCCGAGCAGGCCATTACCGCGCTGGAGCAGGCCCTGGGTGGGCTGGTGTCGCTGGCGCCGGTCGATCGCCGGCGGCTGGTGAAGATGGGCCAGAAGTCGGAGGTGTTCTGCCGGCAGACGCTGCGCGTGCTGGGGCAGAACCCGCAGCTGGTGCCGCCGGGGTTGGACCTGGCCGGGGCGCAGGCCGATCTGCTGGCGCTGGACCAGCTGGCGCCGCTGCTGGACCGGCTGCAGCGCCTGGCCGAGCGCGGCCGTGACACGGAGATGGCGCTGGGCGCGGACGTGATGGACGTGGCGCTCGAAGGTTATGGCCTGCTGCGGGTCTCCGGCCGCCAGCAGGGGCTGGACGGCCTGCGCAAGGAGCTGTCCAACCGCTGGAACCGCCGCAGCAGCACCGAGCCGGAGCCGGCCGAGGCCTGACTGGCATCTTCCCTCCATCCTTTTCGCACCGGCCCGCCGGCTCCCCCGCGGCGGGATGCACCGGGGCCCGCAGCGGGCTGGTCCCGCCGCCGGGCCACACACGGCCGCCTCCGGGCGGCCGTTTCTTTTGCAACGGTCGAGCGGGATCTCCCGGCGCGCAGGACCCCGGCCCGGGTCGACGGACAAATTTTCACCATCATCGGGGCTCCGAGCTCGGGCGTTGGACAAATTTTCACCATCGCCAGAGCTCGGAGCTCGGCCGTTGGACAAAATTTCATCAACGCCGGAGCTCTGGGCTCGGCCATTGGACAAAATTTCATCAACGTCCGAGCATTCTGCTCGGCGTCTGGACAAATTTTCACCGACGTCGCAGCTCCGGGCTCGGCGCGCCGAGCTTTTTGCTCCGACGATGGAGTTCCAAGCTTCGGCGGCCTGATCCGCGCCCCCGCCTGGCGCCGCCGCAAGGCTGCGACAGCGCCCCGGCGTTCCGCTGGCGCCGTGGCGGGCGGCGTCTCCCGCGTGTGTCGCGCCGGCACAGCCCGTGGGGTGAGCGATGCCAGCGGGCCGCACGGCGAGCAGGCACCGGACGCCGCTGCGACCTGATCCAGACGGCGTACTCGACGCCCCGGGGCAGCGGCGCTTCGGTCAAGGTTCGCGCGGCGGCGGCCGGATCGCCGGCGGGGGCTCGTTACACTCCAGCCCGGACTCCGACCTCGGCACGGAGCCCCGGCGGAGGCTCGTTACACTCCCTACCGACCCCGGCACGGAGCACCTGATGCGACACGGAAGAACCTTGTGGCTGTTGGCGGCATGTCTGGCAGCGGCCGGCTGTGGTGCCGCCCCTGATACCGATGCGCCCGTGCCGGACACCCCGGGCGACGCGGATGCCGGCCCCTGCGTCACCTATTACGCCGACAACAACGAGATCGCCGACCGCGGGCGGCTGGTGCAGCTGGACTTCACCTTCCGCTACGGCGGCACGCGCTCGGCGCGGATGCACAGCGAGGACACCTCGATGGAGCTGGACGCCCGGTCGCTGGTGGAAGGCAGCGGCAGCCAGCTGGCCTGCGCCTGGGACAGCGACCTCTACGCGGGCGGCGTGCGCTACGAGCTGGTGCGCAACGATGGCAACGAGGCGCGGCCCCTGCCGGGCACCCACACCGGCAGCGCCCTGCTGAAGGGCACGCGCGTGAGCCATGCCGATGGCACGACGATCCACCAGGAGGTCGACGTGACCGGCCCGCTGGAGGTGCTGCGGGTGATGGAGGTGGGCGAGTGGGCGCGTGGCGAGACCGAGGCCTGCGTGATCCTGGCGTTCGAGGCGCCGCTGCGCGGCGTCTCGGTGATGCGCGTCTCGGCGCCGGGCCACCAGCGGGAGGAAGCGATGGACCCCAGCGGCCTGGTGCTCGATGGCTACTCGGCGCTGTCGCCGACGACCTATGACGGCGGCGACCACCGCTTCCTGGACGTGGGCTTTGCGGTCTGCACGGACGAGGTGGCGCCGGGCGGCTCCGGCCCGCCGGGCGGGCTGACCATCAGCGACGACGGCCGGGTGTGGCAACGCAGCGGCCCCTGGGAACGGCACGCCAGCGCGCCGCTGGAGGAGCGCACCGTCGATTTCACCCTGCGCGTGGTGCCGCCGACGCTTCCGCTGGAGTGAGCGGCCCTGAAAGGGGCAGGTTCACTTTCCTGCGCCGGGCTTGGCCGTACCTGACCCCGGATGTACCTGGCGGGGGCGGGGTGCGGCGGCGCCCAGCCGGTTGATCGCCTCGTTCTCCACCACGCGGGGCGGGGCGGGCATGCGCGCCAGTGCCAGCATCGCCCGGCCCAGATGCGCGGTGCTGGTCATCAGCCCCGGCAACAGCCGCACGCCCAGGCCCATGACCGGCGCCCCTACCGCATAGAACGGTCGCATCCAGCCGTGCGGGCTGCGCTGCCCGTGTGCGGGCTGGATGCCGCCAGGGCGCAGCATGACGGTGGTGATCGGCAGCCCGGCCAGGGCGGCCTCGGCTTCGCCCTTCACCCGCAGCGGCATGAAGCGGCTGGCGGGGTTGGCATGGGCGCCGGAAATGTAGAGCAGGCGCCCGCCGGGGTTGCGCTGGGCGTAGGCGCGCGCCACGTGAAGGGTGAGGTCGCAGGTGACATGCCGGTAGCGGGCTTCCGGCGTGCCCAGCGGCGGTGCGCCAGCACAGTAGAAGCAGGCGTCGTACGGAGCGAGGCGGTCGAGTACGCCGGCGAGGTCGTCGAACCGCTCCACCACCACGTCCTGCACCCGCGGGTCGGGGTGGCGCAGGGCGCGTCGCCCCAGCACCGCCACCTGCGTGACGTCCGGGTCGGCCAGGGCCTCGGCCAGCACGCCTTGCCCGACCAGTCCGGTGGCGCCTGTCATCAGGATGCGCATGCGAGCTTCCTCGGGAGCGGTATGCGGGGGAGTCTAACGCCGGCGCGTGGCCCAGGAACTTCGCGCCTCTTTGCGCGCATCCGAGTGGGAAATGGCCGGACGAGGACGCGCAGCCCGGGTCCGCACCCACGGCAAATCGGCCGGCCCGAGCCGCTACGATGCAGCCCCGCCCCCGGAACATCCCTGTGTGGCACGCGGGTGCGTCCACCGGACCACATCCACGTCCGGCCAGGCCCATCAGCGAAAGGAGAACGATGAAAACCCAGTACTACACCTCATCCACGCTCGACGGCTTCATCGCCACCGAGGACGACTCGCTCGACTGGCTGTTCCCTCTGGCCGACCTGGAAAATTCCAGCTACCCGGAGTTCATCGCCGGGGTCGGCGCGCTGGCGATGGGCTCGGCGACCTACGAATGGATGCTGCGCCACGCCGACCAGGTGGCAGCCGAGACCGGATCGCCGTGGCCCTACCGCCAGCCGGCGTGGGTGTTCAGCACCCGCAAGCTGGAGGCGATCGACGGGGCGGACGTCCGGTTCGTGAGCGGGGATGTCCGGCAGGTGCACGCCCAGATGCAGGCCGCTGCCGGCGGCAAGAACCTCTGGATCGTCGGCGGTGGCGACCTGGCCGGCCAGTTCCATGACCTGGGGCTGCTGGACGAGATCATCGTGCAGATCGGCTCGGTGACCCTCGGCTCGGGCAAGCCGGTGTTCCCGCGGCGGGTGCTCAGCCCGGGCCTGCGTCTGGTCTCGGTGTCCCAGATGGGCCCGGGCATGGCCGAACTGCGTTATGAGGTGCGTCGCGACTCGCCGGGGGACGGGGCCTGACGGGAGGCGGCTGGCGCGGGTTCATTCCCGAAGGGGGCGCCGGCGCATCCCGGTGCCCATCGCCGCGGACTTGAGTTCCCGCGCCGCACAGGCGGCTCGGAATCTACCGGAGTGGGGTCGTCTTCTTCCTTTCCTGGTATTTGCCAAGGTCTACCTGCTGTTGCTGACGTCGGGTTTCTGTTGGGGCCTCGCGAGGCGTCGCGGATCACGCGATCCACGCCTTCGTGGCTGCGTCGTTGGCGTGCGTGGCGCCCGCAGGTCCGCCGCGCCGGAGCGCGATGCGGTTGCCGGGCGATTGCGGTCTTGGGGGAGGGAAGTGCCACCCGGGCGGGTCGCCCCTTCGTACGCGACCAGGCGCGTGCCGGCGTACCATCGGCCAGGCGCACCGACAGTCCGGTTCCACACCCGCCAGGTTCCCGGCCCGCATACGCCGCGCAGTCCCCCGA
>JBQGEI010000270.1:0-2025 GCA_052039535.1 Pseudoxanthomonas sp. | reverse complement strand
CTCTTCCTCGTACCGCACCAGCTGCCGGTCGCGGCCGAGGATCGCCACGGTCTCCGCGCCACCGCGGCGCAGGGTCCCGGTGACGGGGATTCCGTAACGATGGCCGTCCGGCCAGTCGTAGTGGCGCTGCACCGTCACCGCGCCCGCGCCCGCGGTGCGCAGGTCGATGAAGGGGTTGTGGCCTTCGATGCGCATGTCGTCCAGCCGCGCGGCGAGTTGATGCGTCCCGCAGACCTGCCCACCCTCGCACAGGAACAGGATGTGTTCTCCGCTGTGCCAGGACGTGCGACCGGCGTCGTCATTGCCCAGAACGAGCATGCCGCGCACCCGCCCGTCGTCCATCATCAGGCTCGCATAGGGACTGGCGGCCACCTGCGCGGCGCTGGGGCTGGGATCCTGCCGGCCGCTGGCCACGCCGCGCACCATGTCGATGCCGGTCTGCATGGTCACCCCGCAGCCAGCCATCAGCACCGCCATCAGCGCGACCAGGGGCAGCCGGAAGGGGGCGAGCCGCTGGCGGATGCCGATGGCAGGAACGGGGGCGTGGCTCTCGCCGCGCCCCGATGGGCAGGAAAACGGATGCACGGCGACCGTCAGTTGTTTGAGATGTCGTTGCTGGCGCTTGCAGCGTTGCTGATGATGGCCGTGAACGGCAGCAACTGGTTCACGAAGCGGCTCCAGCGCGTCACGCCCGCGGCACCCACGAAGACCACGTCGCCGGGTAGCAACTGGAACTGGCTGGCCACCGCGAATGCCGCCGGGGACTTGGCCTCCAGCTGGTACACCACCGACGGACGCTGCTCCAGCTCACGCGCATCGGCACCACGGATCACGTATACCGCGTTGCCGTCGGAGGTGGCCTGCGCCAGGCCGCGGGAACGGCCCAGTGCCTGGCTGAGGCTGATGCTCCCGGTCTTGAAGTTGAGCGCGCCAGGCTGGTTCACCTCGCCGACCACGAAAACTTCCTTGGCATCCAGGTACGGGATGTAGATCTGGTCTTCCGCGCGCAGATAGATGGGCGTAGCGCCGAGCCGGGTCATGTCCAGCACATGGCTCACGCCCTCACGCGTCAGGCGCACTCCGGAAAGGTCAGCCTGTGCCGGGTCGAAGCCTGCCGTGCTGATCGCATCCTGCAGCGTCAGCGGCACCACCGTCAGCGGCACCACGGACGCCTGGCGCGCGGCGCCAGAGACCCAGACGCGCTGGCTCGCATACGTCAGGACGGAAACATCGACCTGCGGCTCCTGGATCACCGACGCAAGCTGACTGGCAAGCTTGTCGCGCAGCTCCGTCGGGGTCAGCCCCGCGGCCTCGAGCTTGCCGATGTAGGGATAGAAAAGGGTGCCGTCTCCCTGGACCAGGCGGCCGGCAAGATTGACCTGCTGCTGCGGACCGGCAGGCACCGTCAACTCGGGATGGTCCCAGACGGTGATGTAAAGCACATCGCCAGCGCCAATACGGTAGGGCTCTGGCTGGTAGTCGAGGAGAGCCCGCGGCACGCCTTGACCCCCGTCGCGGCCTGCCTGCTCCATCGCGATCAGCCGGGGCGTGATGGCCACCAGGTCCAGCTGGTCATTCCCCGAGGTGCGGATCTGCCCTGGCCCCGGCTCGGTGCGCGAAAGATGCTGCCCTGGCGCCCAGATGCAGCCGGAAAGGGAAATGCATGCCATCAGCGCGAGGGCGCCGGGACGGTAGGCTCGGTTCATGTCGCTTCCATTCGTTCTGCATGGGGCATGGCGCCCCATACACAAAAAAGGCCCGCCGGATGACTAAGGCCGGCGGGCCTCGAGTTCAGTCGTTGCGGCGAAGATCAGCCGCCGGTGCCGCCCGTACCGCCAGTGCCACCGGTACCGCCAGTGCCACCGGTACCGCCGGTGCCGCCGGTGCCGCCCGTACCCGGGGTGCCCGGATCCGGATCCTCGCCACCGCCATTGTCGGTGCCACCGCCATTGCCATCGTTGGCAGCGGAGATGAGCGCGACAGCAGCAAGGGCGCCACCAGCGATCAGAAGGGTTTCGGTGGTGG
>JBQGEI010000269.1:0-9728 GCA_052039535.1 Pseudoxanthomonas sp. | reverse complement strand
CTGGAAGCCGCCGGAGTCGGTCAGGATCGGCCCGTCCCAGCGCGAAAAGCCGTGCAGGCCGCCGTGGTCGCCGATCACGTCCAGGCCCGGGCGCAGGTACAGGTGGAAGGTGTTGCCGAGGATGATCTCCGCACCCAGCGCGCGCACCTGGTCCGGCATGATCCCCTTGACCGAGCCGTAGGTCCCCACCGGCATGAATGCCGGGGTCTCCACCGTTCCACGCGGGAAGGTCAGGCGGCCGCGGCGGGCGGCGCCATCGGTGGTCTGGAGCTGGAACTGCAGTCGGGACATGGAAACGGGCACGGCGGCGGGGTGGCGTATTGTCGCCGATCGGCGGGGACGGCGTGGCCTCGCCGCCTGCCCTGCGGCCTCAGCGCTGGAACAGCGCGATGCTCTCCACGTGCGCGGTGTGCGGGACCATGTCCATGACGCCAGCCGAGACCAGCCTGTAGCCGCGTTCGTTGACCAGGAAGCCGGCATCGCGGGCCAGCGAGCCGGGGTGGCAGCTGACGTAGACGATGCGGTCGATGTCCTGCAGCGGCAGCTGCCTGAGCACTTCCTCGGCGCCGGAGCGCGGCGGGTCCAGCAGCAGCCGGTCGAAGCCCTGCCGCATCCACGGCGTGCCGCGCTGATCCTGGGTCAGGTCGGCGGCGAAGAACCGGGCGTTGGCCAGGCCATTGCGCTCGGCATTGAGCCGGGCGCGGGCCACCAGGCCCGGGTCACCCTCCACGCCCACCACCTCGCGCACTTGGCGGGCCAGCGGCAGGGTGAAGTTGCCCAGGCCGCAGAACAGGTCCAGCACCCGGTGGTCCGGCGCGGTGTCCAGCATCTCCAGGGCGCGGGCGATCATCTTCTCGTTGAGCCGGGCGTTGACCTGGATGAAATCCAGCGGCTGGAACGCCAGTTCCACGTTCCATGGCGTCAGCCGGAAGGCCAGCTCCGGCGCGGGCGCCTCCAGCGGCTGCACGCTGTCCGGACCCTTGGGCTGCAGGAAGATGCTGAACCCGTGCTCGCGCCCGAACGCGGCCAGCGCGGCGCGGTCGTCCTCGCCCAGCGGCACCAGGTGGCGCACGGTCAGGGCGATGGCGTCGTCCCCGGCGATGAACTCGATCTGGGGAATGCCCTCGCGCGCCTGCAGGCGGTCGACCAGGGCCGACAGCGCGGCCACCTTCATCCCGATCTCGGGGATGGTGGTGTGGCATTCGTGCAGGTCGGCGACAAAGCGCGGGTCCTGCTCGCGGAAACCGACCAGGGTCTTGTCCTTCTTGTTGACCCGGCGCACCGAGAAGCGTCCCTTGCGGCGGTAGCCCCAGCTGCCGGCGGTCAGCGGCTCCAGTACCTGCCCCGGATGCACCTTGCCGATCCGCTCCAGGTTCTCCATCAGCACCTGCTGCTTGGCGGCGATCTGCCGGCCTTCGTCCAGGTGCTGCAGCACACAGCCGCCGCAGGTGCCGAAATGCGGGCAGCGGGGCAGCACGCGGTCCGGCGAGGCCTCCAGCATCTCCAGGGTGCGGGCCTCGTCGAAGCGGCGGCTGCGCGCGGTGGCCTCGGCCAGCACCAGTTCCCCCGGCAATGCGCCAGCGACGAACACGGCCTTGCCGTCCTCGCGGCGGGCGACGCCGCGGCCATCGTGGCTGAGGTCGGAGATGCGGATCTGGAACGGGGTACGGTCGATTCGGGCCACGTGGCGCAGGAACTCGGGACGGCGGAGGGGCGGCATTATCCCGGAATGGCCACCGGGTGTCCGAACCGTGAACTGGCACGGTTGCCACCGGGCGCCAACGCGCTAGGATGGCCCCAGCCGACAGGGAGTCAGCCGCAATGGGATCGAAAGACCCGATCAAGTCCGTCGCCGCACCCCGGATCCTGGTGGTGGAAGACGACGGCATCAGCCAGGCCTATTTCCGCGCGGTCCTCGAAGCCATCCCGGCCTCGGTGGACCTGGTCGCCACCCAGCAGCAGGCCCTGGCCCACGGGACGGGCGAACGCCACGACCTGTGGCTGATCGACCTTACCCTGCCCGACGGCTCCGGCCCCGAACTGCTGCAGCGGCTGCAGGCCCACTGGCCCGACCCGCCGCCGGCGCTGGCCCATACCGCGCATGCCGATCCGGAGGCACACGGGCCGGCCCTGCGCGCGGGCTTCCGCGAGGTGCTGGTCAAGCCGATGCCCAGCACCCAGCTGCTGCAGGCCGTGCGGGCCGCGCTGGCGTCCGCCGGCGCCCTGCCCGACTGGGACAACGCCGCCGCGGCGGCCGCGCTCAACGACGACCAGGAGAACGTGCGCGCACTGCGCAGGATGTTCCTTGACGAACTGCCCGTGGCCCGAGAGGAAGTGATCGCCAGCGCCCGGCGCGGCGATGCGATGGCCGTGCGCGCCCGCCTGCACCGGTTGCAGGCCGGATGTGGCCTGGTCGGCGCGCGCCGCCTGGGCGCGGCGGTCGAATCGCTGCGTCGCGCCCCGGAATCGCCGCGGGCACTGGAGCATTTCGACCACGTCGCGCGCGAACTGATGGGCTGAACCCCGGCCCCGGGGCGCGGGCTCACCCGCCCGCGCCCCGGGGGGCTGCTCACCCGAGGCTGGCCGCACGCTGGTACCAGTCGACCCGCCGGGTGACCAGCATCACCGTGGCCAGCACGCCGAACAGCAGCAGCGAACCCAGCAGCAGCGCGTTGTCCTCGGACACCAGCAGGCTGTAGAGCGCGCCGTACAGGCCAGCCAGCAGCCCGGCGAACACCCCCGCCCGCCACGCGCTGCGCAGCACCCCGGACACGTACACCGCCTGCAGGCCGATGCACGCCGCGGCCGACACCACGTAGGCCCGGCTGAAATCGATGCGTTCGGCCAGGCCCAGCAGCAGCAGGAAGAAGATCGCCAGGGCCAGGCCCACCAGCAGGTACTGCATCGGATGGATGCGCTGGCCGCCGACCAGCTCCAGCAGCGCGAAGCCCACGAAGGTCAGGATCACGAACAGCACGCCGTACTTGGTGGCGCGGTCGACCTGGGTGTGAACGTCGACCGGGTCGACCAGGCTCATGCCGATGCTGTCCCAGTCGCCGGGAACGAGCGTCGCCGCGCCGCCACGGCCCTCCGCTCCCGGGTCACGCAGCGAGCCCAGCACCTGCGAGCGCGCGGCGCTGGCCAGCGAGGAGATGTTCCAGCTGGCGTCGAAGCCGGCATCCCCGACCTGGCGCCGGTTGGGGAGGAAGCGCCCGCCGAAGGAGGGATGCGGCCAGCTGGACTGCAGCTCCACGCGGTTGGCGTCGGCCAGGGGCACGATCGCCAGCGACCGGGTGCCTGCCAGCTCCATGCGCAGGGCCGCAGCGGTGGCCGGCAGCGTTCCGGCGTCGGCCGCCGATGCGGGCAATGGCGCGTGCAGCCCATCAAGGCGGCCCGCCAGGTCGGCGCTGCCGGCCAGCAGCGCCACCGGTGCGCCGTCCACCTCGAGCACCGGCGTGCCGACCAGGCCGCGCACGTCGCCCAGCCCGAACGCCAGGTACGGGACGCCGTACCGGCGCCCCTCCACCACCGGCAGCTCCATCGTCGCGAACCGCGCCTCGACCTGCGCCTGCCAGTGGAACACCGGCACGTCGTAGAGCCCGACCCGGCGCACGTCCGGGACCAGCGTGCCGGCCGCCTCCAGGGCCTGCGGCGCCTGCAGCAGGTAGCCGGAGACGGTCTCCTGGCGCAGCTCGGGTCGGCCGCCGGGAACGCCTGTGTTGACCAGGTGGGTCGCGGTCCATGGCACCACCCGCAGCGGACCGGCCAGCCGCTGCGGCCCCGCCATGCCTTGGGCGACCCGGTCCACCGCCTCGGCGCGGTGGGCCTGCCGCCCCTCCACCAGGCCACGGATCATCGAAAGCGGGACCAGCAGCAGCAGGACCAGGCCGCCAACCACCACGAAGCGCAACAGCAGTTTCAGGGATGTCACCGGATCACTCCTTCCAGGGGTATGCCGGCATCCTGGAAGCGGCCCGTGGGGCGGTGATGGGGCCAGTTTGAAGCGAAGGTGAAGCCGGCCGCTCAGTCCAGCCGCAGCGACAGGCCGGCTTCGGCACCGCCGCCTTCGCGGTTGCTCAGCCAGGCACGGCCGCCATGCAGGCGCGCGACCTCCCGCACGAACGGCAGGCCCAGGCCGGAACTGCGCGAGGCCGTACCGGGGCGGGCCAGCGAATAGAAGCGCTCGAACACCCGCGCGATGGCGTAGTCCGGCACGCCCGGCCCGCGGTCGAGGACCCGCAGCTGCGCCTGTCCGTCGTGGCGGCGCAGGTCCAGCTCGACGATGCTGCCAGCGGGGGCGAAGGCCAGCGCGTTGTCCACCAGGTTGGCCAGGGCCTGGCGCAGCAGGAAACGGTCGCCGTGGGCGGGCACCGGCGTGTCGGGTCCTGACACCTGCAGCCGCACCGGCGCCAGGCGCGGATCGACCGTTGCCGCCACCTCCTCCAGCAGGGCGCGCAGGTCCACCGGCTCGCGCCGCTGCAGCCAGCCGTGCTGCTCGACCTCGGCCAGCGCCAGCAGCTTGTCGATGGTCTCGGTCAGGCGCCCCTGCTGCTCGAGGATGCGGCCCGCGAAATGCTTGCGGTCGCGATCAGGCAGCGGCTCCTGCAGCAGCTCGGCGGCGCCGCGGATCGCCGCCAGCGGGCTCTTCATCTCGTGGGTCAGCGACTGCACGTACTGCTCCACGTAGGCCTTGCCCTCCAGCTTGCGACGCATGTCCTCCAGCGCCTGGCCGAGGTCGCCGATCTCATCGCGCTGGCGCGGCGGCGGCGGGGCCGGCTGGCCGGCGGCCACGGCACGGGCGTAGCGGGCGAGCCGTCCGATCCGGCGCGAGAGCCAGGCCGTCACCAGGATCGCCACCAGCGCCGACAGCCCGACCAGCCAGGCGCCCTGGCGCAGCATGCGCCGCTCGCCGGCACGGATGAACGGCTCGATGCTGCGGTTGGGCCGGGCCACGGTCAGCACCCCGATCAGCCGCCCGGGCGCCTCCGGATCGAATACCGGCGCGGCGACGTGCATCACCGTCTGTTCCGGGTCGCCGGGCCCTTCCGGGCTGGAACGGGCGCCGTACCGGCCCCGCAGGGTCCGGTACACGTCGTTCCAGCGCGAGTTGTCGCGGCCCAGGTCGCGCCCCTGCGAATCGAACACCACCGTGCCGCGCGCGTCGGTCACCGTGACCCGCAGCTCGACGCCGTGCTTGTCCACGTCCCAGAGGCGCGCGCCCGGGTCGCGCACGGCCGCCAGCGCCAGGTCGCGGGCGAAGCCGCCCTCGGCGATACGCCCGGCCTTGAGGTCGGCGGCCGCCATCACCGCCAGCACGTTGGCGGTGTCGACCAGGCTCGATTCCATCGCCTGGCGTACGCCCGGCTTGACCTCGTCGACGAACACACGCATCACGAAGAACGCCGACAGCGCCACCACCAGGAAGAAGCCGACGAACAGGCGCAGTCCCAGGCGCATTCAGGCCTCGAACGCGTAGCCGAGGCCGCGGTGGGTGCGGATCGGGTCCGGTGCCACGCCGGCGGCGCGCAGCTTCGCGCGCAGGGTCTTGATGTGGGTGTCCACGGTGCGGTCGCTGCTGGCCGCGTCGCTGTCCCAGGCCCGGTCCATCAGCTGGGCCCGGGTAAGGATCGCGCCGGGCCGCTGCAGCAGCGCCTCCAGCAGCGCGTACTCGTAGCGGGTCAGGTCCAGCGGCTGGCCGCGGTGGCGGATGCGGTGGCCGGTGCGGTCCACCGCGAAGTCGCCGCGTGCCTGCCAGGGCGGGTCCTCACCGGACAGGCGCCGGCGCAGCCGTGCGCGTACCCGCGCCACCATCTCGCGCGGGGAGAACGGCTTGGCCACGTAGTCGTCGGCGCCCAGCTCCAGGCCCAGCACCCGGTCGATCTCCTCGCCGCGGGCGGTGAGGAACACCACGGGGACCTCGCTGAAGGAACGGATCCGCCGGCACACCTCGAATCCGCCGATGTCCGGCAGGCCCACGTCCAGCACCAGCACGTCGACGCCACCGGCCCGCACCCGGTCCACCGCCTGCTGCCCGAGCAGGCAATGCTCGGCGTCCAGCCCCTCGCTGCGCAGGGCGTACAGCAGGGTCTCGGCGATGGCCGGCTCGTCATCGACGATGAGGATCAGCGGTGCGGGCGGCATCGGCCAAGCATAGTCGCGCCCCGGGGCGGCCGCTATGCTGCGCCCATGAACTATCGCCACGCCTTCCACGCCGGCAACCATGCCGACGTGCTCAAGCACGTCGTGCTGCTCGCGCTGCTGGATGCCCTGCTGCGCAAGGACAGCCCGTTCTTCGTGCTGGACACCCACGCCGGCCGCGGCCGCTACCGGCTGCAGGGCGGCGCCGCCGCGCGCACCGGCGAGTCGGCCGGCGGTGTCCTGGCCCTGGGTCGTCCGCACGATGCCGCGCCGGCCGTGGCCCGCTACCTGCGCGCGGTCGCCGCCAACAATCCGGTCGACGGCGTGCTCGCCTATCCCGGATCGCCCCTGCTGGCCGCGCAGGCCATGCGCGCCCAGGACCGGCTGGCGGCCTGCGAACTGCAGCCGGAGGAAGCCACGGCGCTGAAGGCGTTGTTCGCGGGCGACCCGCGGGTGGCGGTGCATGCGCGCGACGGCTACGACGCCATCCGTGCGCTGCTGCCGCCGCGGGTGGAAGGGGTGCGCTATGCGCGCGGGCTGGTGCTGGTCGATCCGCCCTACGAGGCCCAGGAGGCCGAGTACCCGCGCGTCCTGAAGGCGGTGGGCGAAGCGCTGGAGCGCTGGCCGCAGGCGGGCATCGCCATCTGGTATCCGGTCAAGCAGCGTCGCTCGCTGCAACCGTTCTTCCGCAAGCTCGCGTCCTCCACGGCCCGCTCGGTGCTGCTGGCCGAGCTGCTGGTCCGCCCGGACGACTCGCCCCTGCGCCTCAATGGCAGCGGCATGGCGCTGCTCAACCCGCCATGGAAGCTGGAGGAGACCCTCGCCCCGGCGCTGGCCTACCTGCAGCAGCGCCTGGGCGACCCGGTCGCGTCGACCCGGCTGGAGTGGCTCAAGCGCGAGTCAGCCGGCGGCTGAGCACCCGCCGCGACCCGGCTCAGGCCGCAGCCGGGCCGGCGTCCTCCGGCTCGAAGAAGCTCCAGCGCACCACCGGGAACTGCTGCTTCAACGCACGCTCCACCTGGTCGATGTCCTCCAGCAGGCCCGCCGCGTCATGCGAGCGGCGCATCCGCGCATGGGTGGAGACCAGCACGTCGGCGCCCTGCTGCAGCGTGATCACGTGCAGCACCTCGGCGATCTCCGGGCGCCCGGCCATGAATTCGCTGATCTGGCGCTGCAGGAACGGGTCCACGCTCTGGCCGATCAGCATCGCCTTGACCTCGATGGCCACCAGCACCGCCACCACGACCAGCAGCACGCCGATGGCGATGGTTCCCAGCGCATCCCACATCGGGTTGCCGGTGGCCACCGCCAGCAGCACCGCGGCCAGCGCCAGGACCAGGCCGGCCAGCGCCGCCAGGTCCTCGCCGAAGATCACCACCAGCTCGGCCTGGCGGCTCTCGCGGAACCACCGCCACAGCGAGCGTCCGCCACGCACCTTGTTGACCTCCTGCAGGCACGCGCGCATCGAGACGCTTTCGGCGGCGATCGCGAACACCAGCACGCCGGCAGCCCACCACCACTGCGTCAGCGGCTCGGGATGCCGCAGCTTGTGCACGCCCTCGTACACCGAGAACATGCCGCCGACGCTGAAAAGCATCACCGCCACCAGGAAGGACCAGAAGTAGATCGCGCGGCCGTAGCCGAGGGGATATTCCGGCGAGACCGGCCGCCTGGACTGGCGCAGCCCGAGCAGCAGCAGCAGCTGGTTGCCGCAGTCGGCCAGCGAGTGGACGGTCTCGGCGAGCATCGCGCCGGATCCGGTCACGAAGGCGGCCACGCCCTTGGCCGCGGCGATCGCCAGGTTGGCGCCCAGCGCGAAGAAGATCGCGCGCGTGGAGTCTCCGCTGCCTGCCATGGCCAATCTCCTTTGCCGGGGGCCCGGAGTCTAGCAAGCGCCCCCGCCTCCCCCACGTGCAGGAGGATGTGGGAATATCGGGACATGCCACGCAACCGGCTCCCCCCCTGGCACGAGGAATTCGTGCTGCCCAACCGCCGGGCGATCCTGATCCGTCCGATCCGCCCGGAGGATGCCGCCCCGCTGCATGCGGTGTTCGGCCTGCTCGGTCCGGAGGAGGTACGCGCCGGTTTCGCCGGTAGCGCCGGGGGCCTGGACGCGGAGACGGCCGCCGTCCTCGCCCGTCCGGACCCGCGCCACGAGTTGCTGCTGGTGGGCACCGAGCCGCTGCCACCGGGCGAAGCGATGATCGCCGGGCTGGGCCAGGCTCGCCGCGTCCCCGGCACCCGCCAGGCGCAGTGCACGATCCTGCTGGCCAGCTACGTCACCGGCCTGGGGCTTGGCCGCCACCTGCTGCAGAAGCTCGTGAAGTGGGGCCGCGGCCGCGGCCTGGAGCGCAGGTATGGCGACATCCCGGCCAGCATCGTGCCGATGCTGGTGCTGGCCGGTTCGTTGGGCTTCCTGCCCGAGCCCGTCGGTGGCGCCCCGGCCGGACTGGTGCGCTTGGTGCTGCAGCTGGGCCGTCACTGACCTCCTGGCCGGGCGCCACCGCCCCCGCCTACGGGCCGGCCACACCCGGCGGCTACAATGGCCGGCTAATGTCGTCCGCATCCCGAGCCGTGTCCCCCAATCCCCCGCTCCCCCGGCGTGGCCAGGCCCGCGCCTGGTGGAACGCGCCCGCCTCGCCTTCGGCCCTGGCCTGGCACCTGCTGCGCGCCGCGCGCGCCCATGCCGGTCCGCTGCTGTTCGTGGCCCGCGACACCCAGACCGCGCACCAGGTCGAGTCCGACCTGCTGACCCTGCTGGGCGCCGAAGCCGACCTGCCGGTGGTGCCGTTCCCCGACTGGGAAACCCTGCCCTACGACCGCTTCAGCCCGCATCCGGACATCGTCAGCCAGCGCCTGGCCGCGCTGCAGCGCATGCCGGGGCTCGAGCGCGGCATCGTGGTGGTGCCGGTGCAGACCCTGCTGCAGCGCCTGCCGCCGCTGCGCTACATCTCCGGCAGCAGCTTCGACCTGGAGGCCGGGCAGCGGCTGGACCTTGAGGCGGAGAAGCGTCGCCTGGAAGCGGCCGGGTACCGGAACGTGCCGCAGGTGCTGGATCCGGGCGACTTCGCCGTGCGCGGCGGGCTGCTTGACGTCTACCCCATGGGTACCCGTGCGCCGCTGCGGATCGAGCTGCTGGATGACGAGATCGACTCGATCCGCAGCTTCGACCCGGAAAGCCAGCGCTCGCTGGACCGGCTCGACTCGGTGCACATGCTGCCCGGACGCGAGACCCCGATGGACCCGGCCAGCCTCGGCCGGGTGATGGACGCCCTGCGCGAGCGGTTCGACGTGGACACCCGCCGCAGCGCGCTCTACCAGGACCTCAAGGCCGGCATCGCACCGGCCGGCATCGAGTACTACCTGCCGCTGTTCTTCCCGCCGGGCCGCGAGGGCACCGACGCCACCGCGACGCTGTTCGACTACCTGCCGGACAGTGTGCTGCCGGTGCTGGCCGATGGCACCGGCGCGGCTGCGGCGGCGTTCTGGGAGCAGACCCGCAACCGCTACGAGCAGCGCCGCCACGACGTCGAACACCCGGTGCTGCCCCCGGATGCGCTGTACCTGTCCCCGGACGGCATGCGCGAGCG